>NZ_JBEXDZ010000117.1:0-31371 GCF_040606085.1 Streptomyces sp. NPDC005485
TACCGGCCGGCGCCGCGCCGCAGGACGACACCCGGGCCGAGGTGGACCGCCTCTACGAGCAGGCCGAGAAGGCCACCGAGGCGCCACGGCCCCTGCTCAGGCCGGATGGTGCAAAGCGGCGATGGGACCCCACGACCGGTCGCACTCCCTTCCGCTGACGTGCCCCCGGAGTTGGGGGAAACGCGCCAGACAGTAGCCGTGCGATCACGTCCCGACCAACGACCTCGGCGGGCACACACAGTGACGCCCCGCCTATGACGCAGGTCATGGGCGGGGCGTGGGGTCAGCGCGAGGTGCTGCAATTCGCCCGATTGGGCGGCGCGGCGAACCTCGGTTACGGACGGCGGTCAGCCGATCCGGACGCCGAACTCGAAGGTCATGTTGCCGATCGCCTCGTAGCGGACGACCGCGCCGCTGTGCGGGGCGTGCAGCACCTGGCCGTGGCCGGCGTAGAGGCCGACGTGGTGGAAGTCGCCGTAGAAGATGACCAGGTCGCCGACCTGCAGGTCGCTCTGCGAGTAGATGCGGGTACCGGCGTTGGCCTGGGCCTCGGAGGTCCGGGGTATGGAGACACCGGCCTGGGCGTACGCCCACGAGGTGAGGCCCGAGCAGTCGAAGGAGCTGGGACCGGAGGCGCCGTAGACGTACGGCGAGCCGATCTTGCTCTGGGCGGCGCCGAACGCGGCACCGGCGCGCCCGGAGGCGGGGGCGGTGGAACCGGAACCCGAACCGGAGTCGAGGGCGTCGCGCGCGCTGGCGCGGCTGGCGCGCTCCTGCTCGGCGTCGAGGGCCGCCTTCTCCTTGGCCGTCAGGGTGTTGAGGAGCTTCTGCGCCTCGGCGAGCTTGCCCTGGACTTCCTTCTTCTTCTTGCCGAGTTCCGTACGGGTGTCAGCGAGGTCCTTGAGCTTCTCGGAGGCTTCCTGGCGCTGCTGGGCGAGCGAGCGCTGCTTCTCCTGGACCTTCTTCAGCGAATCGACCTGCTGACTGCTCAGCTGGTCCATCGCGGACGCCTTGTCGAGGTAGTCGTCCGGGTCGGAGGAGAGGAAGAGCGCCACGGACGGGTCGACGCCGCCGGTGCGGTACTGGGCGCTGGCCATCGAACCGAGGCCGTCACGCAGCTCGTTGAGGTCTTCCTGGCCGCGGGCGACGTTGTCCTGGAGCGTGGAGATCTGCTTCTCCAGCTTCTCCTGCTTCTCCTTGGCGCCGTTGTACTTCTCCGTGGCCTTCTCGGCCTCTTCGTAGAGCTTGTCGACCTTGGACTTGACTTCGTCCTTGCTCGGCTTCTCGCTCGGCGCGGCGTTGGCGGCGTTCGCGCTGAAAGCCACGGCAGCGGCTGCGGCGGTGGTGAGCACGGTCACACGGGTGCGGCTCGGCTGCTTGGGTCGACGGTGGGACGCCACGAAGGCGAGCTCCTTCTTCCTCCAGCCGCCTGCCGATACCCCGACGGGCGGTGCACCTCCGCCGTCACTCCCAATGAGTGATCACCCGAGCGGGGGTTCGAGGGCTGACCCTAGTGACCTTCCTGTGATCAGTTCAAATCCTCAGGTGAAAAATCTCGGTCACCGAGCGCATTCTTTACACTCAACTCACGAGCGGTAATGCGCGTTTGACGCTACGTTGCGTGAAGACCCCACCAATTCGGGCATCAAGCCCAGAGGTTACGCATGGTGCGTACGTTGCCTATGAGACGTACGCCGCAGACGGTCAGCCGTGCGAGAAGCGCTTGAGGAGCACCACCGAAGCCACCGGTCGCGCACCCGCCTTGGCGATGCCGTCGGCCACCTCGCGGTCGGTGGAGACGACGATGACGGGCCGGCCCGGCGGCTCCGCGCGCACCAGCTGGCGGATCAACTCGTCCGCGGTGACACCCGGCTTGGAGAACAGCACCCGCACACCCCGCGGCGGCGCCAGCAGCACCGGCGCGGCCAGCTCGGCCCCGTCGAAGACACAGGTGACCTCGGCGCCGGTCTGCGCGGCGAGCTGCGAGAGCTGACCGAGCAGCCGCAGCCGCTGCTTCTCCAGGGGCATCTGGGGGTAGCCGGTCTTGGTGACGTTGTAGCCGTCGACGACCAGATGCGCCTGCGGCAGCGCGAGGAGCTGGTCGAGGATCGCGGGATCGTTTTCGGACAGGGCGCGGGTGGCGATGTCCTTCGGCGTCATACGGCCCGGCTCGACCGCGTCGACGGTCTCGGCGGGGCGCACCGAAACCGGCGGCAGGGCGAGTTCACGGCGCAGCCCCTGCGTCGCGTCCAGCACGGTGTCCAGCAGCAGCCGTACGCGCATGTCCTCGACGCTGCGGCCCTCGCGCGCGGCCTTGCGGGTGGCCTCCAGCGTCGCCTCGGCCTCGCTGAGCCGCGCCTTGAGCCGCCGGGTCTCGCTCTCCGCGGCCGACATCTGGGTCTGCCCGTCGGTGCGCAGGGCGTCCATCTCGGCCTGCAGCTTGCGCACGGCAGCCTCGCCGCGCTTGACGTCGCTGAAGGCGCTGCGCAGCTTGCGATGGAGCGAATCGGCTTCCTTCTTCGCCGACTCCAGCTCCGTGCGCAGCCGTTCGGTCTCGGCCCGGGTCTGGTCGCGGGCCTGGGCGAGCTCCTCGCGCAGCCGCTCCAGCTCGACCCGGCTCTCCTCGTCGGCGCGCTCGGCGTCCGCCCGCTGGGCCTCCTCGCCCGCGGCGGTCACCAGCTTCACCCAGCCGGTGGGGCGCAGCACGTACGCGGCCGCCGCCACGTCCAGCGGGTCGGCGGCCGGGGGCGGCGCGGCCGAGTCGAGGGCCGCGGCCAGTTCCGGCTGGGCCTCGCGGAGCTTCTCGGCGATCCGCTGTCTGAACAGCGGGTCCGTCTCCAGCGCCGCGGCCATCGCGTTGCCCGCGAACTTGGCCCGGCGGGTCGGGGTGAACCGGGCATACTGCCGCAGCGGAGCGGGCAGTTCGGCGACGGTCAGTCCGCCGAAGCCGTCAGAGACGATCTGCACGACACGGCGGCGCACGCCGTCGGGCAGCGGACGGTCGAGCACCTCAGCGGTGCCGTCGTCCGGCTCCCCGCCTGTGGTCTCCACCATCCGTCACCCCAATGCCTGTGCGGGGCCTGCTCCCTCAGGAGCCGGCGCCCGGCCTGTCCACGAGTTCCACCTGATCCACGGCGTTGCACCAGCGGCAGCGCACCGACTCGATGGTCTCACTGACCACCTCACGTTCCTCGACGTTCGGCTCACCGGCCAGGTCGAGGTGTACGTACTCGACGACCTTCGACGAGCGGGTCACGTCGAAACGCGTCAGATTGCCGCAGAGGGTGCAGCGCCACCGGGTCTCGGCGGTGGGCGGGGGAACCGTCATCGTGGCTGGTCGCTTTCCTTCTAGTGTGCGTCCGAACCGGTCGCCCGGTGCGTGTGGCTCGTTACCCTACGGCCTGGCGGGGACTCGACGCTCGGCTGTCCACGGCGGCGAGGCGGTCTGTGCGGTTCGGTCCCGTTACGCCATGCTCTGTTCATGATCGGCAACCGGGGCGGCAGCTGGGGTGCGGCGGTCGGCGGAGCCCTCCGCCGGCAGCCGGCGCCGATGACGTACGCAGTGATCGTCCTGTGCTGCCTGATCTTCGTGATCGGTCCGGCGGCCGGGCTCAATCCCGTCTACGGCACCGGTGACGAACTGCTCGCCGCGCAGCGCGCCTACTTCGCGCGCTGGGGCGTCGTCCCGGCCGAGCTGCTCGGCGGCGCCCCGCGCGCCGCACTGACACCCGCGACGGCGCTCTTCGTGCACGGCAGCTGGCTGCATCTGCTGGGCAACATGCTCTTCCTCTACGTCTTCGGGGCGATGGCCGAGGAACGCATGGGCCACATCGAGTTCGCCCTCTTCTACGTGGGCTGCGGCTATCTGGCCCTGCTGGGGTACGCGGCCGCCAACGCCGGCTCCGCCCAGACACTGGTCGGCGCCTCCGGGGCGATCTCCGCGGTCCTCGGCGCGTTCCTGTACTTGTTCCCCGGGGCCCGGGTGACCAGTCTCTTCCCGTTCCTGTTCTTCCTGCCGCTGCGCTTCCCGGCCTGGCTGGTCCTGCCCTTCTGGGCCGCCCTGCAGTGGCTGGCGGCGGGCCGGGCCGCCCAGGGCCCCGGCGTCGCCTACCTGGCCCACCTGGTGGGCTTCGGTCTGGGCTTCGTCTACGCGTGGGTCCGATTCGGCCCAACCACTAGAGTGAAGGCCTCAGCAGCGGCCCCCGAGGGAGAGAACCAACCGTGATCACCGCGATCGTCCTCATCAAGACCAGCGTGGACCGGATCCCCGAGATCGCCGAGTCGATCGCCGCGCTGGAGAGCGTCAGCGAGGTCTTCTCCGTCACCGGCACCTACGACCTGATCGCGATGGTCCGCGTGAAGGCCCACGACGACCTCGCGGACATCATCCCCGGCCAGATCAGCAAGATCCCCGGCGTCGAGGCCACCGACACCCACGTCGCGTTCCGTACGTACTCCCAGCACGACCTGGAGGCGGCGTTCGCGATCGGTCTGGACTCCTGACCTGCTGAACACCGCCTCACAAAGGCTCAGACCGCCGGCACGCAGCGCCCGCCCTCGGTCCGGTACTGCCACCGCGCACCGTCGCGGACGAGCTCCTTCACCGCGCGCACGAAACGCTCCACGTGCTCGTCGGGCGTACCGGCGCCGAAGCTGACGCGGATGGCGTTGAGGGACTTCTCCCCGGGCGCCGCCTCGGGGGCACCGCACTCGCCCTGGGTCCCGGGGTCGCTGCCCAGCAGGGTGCGGACCAGCGGGTGCGCGCAGAACAGGCCGTCGCGGACGCCGATGCCGTACTCGGCGGAGAGCGCGGCGGCGAAGTGCGAGCTGTTCCAGCCCTCGACGACGAAGGAGAGGACGCCGACGCGCGGGGCGTCGTCGCCGAACAGCGAGAGCACACGCACCTCGGGAACCTCGGCGAGGCCCTCGCGGACCGTGTCGATCAGCTGCTGCTCGCGGGCGACCAGGGTGTCGAAGCCGGCCTCGGTCAGGGCCTTGCAGGCCGACGCGATGGAGTAGACGCCGATGACGTTCGGGGAACCGGCCTCGTGGCGGGCGGCCGTGTCGTGCCACTCGACGTCCACTCCCCCGTCCTCGCGCCGCGCGACCTTGCGGCTGGCGCCGCCGCCCGCGAGGTACGGCTCGGCAGCACGCAGCCAGTCGGAGCGGCCGGCGAGGACGCCGGAGCCGAAGGGCGCGTACAGCTTGTGCCCGGAGAAGGCGACCCAGTCCACGTCGAGGTCCTGCACGGACACCGGGTGGTGCGGGGCGAGCTGCGCGGCGTCCAGGACGATGCGGGCGCCGTGCGCGTGGGCGGCGGCGGCCAGCTCGCGCACCGGCCACAGCTCACCGGTGACGTTCGAGGCGCCGGTGACGCAGACGAGGGCCGGGCCGTAGGGGTCGCGGTCGGCGAGGGCGCGCTCCAGGGTGGCGACGGCCTCGCCGGGGGTGCGCGGGGCGTTCAGGTACGTCACCCGGGCGTCCCGCCAGGGCAGCAGCGAGGCGTGGTGCTCGGTCTCGAAGACGAAGACCTGGCAGTCGGCCGGGAGAGCGGCGGCGAGCAGGTTGAGGGAGTCGGTGGTGGACCGGGTGAAGACGACCTGGTCGTCCTCACGACAGTCCAGGAACTCGGCGACGGTCACGCGGGCGTTCTCGAACAGGTCGGTGGACAGCTGCGAGAGGTACCCGGCGCCACGGTGCACGCTGCCGTAGTAGGGGGCGTACGCGGCGACGTCGTCCCACACCCGCTGGAGCGCCGGGGCGCTGGCCGCGTAGTCGAGGGCGGCGTAGGTGACCTCGCCACCGGTGACGAGCGGGACGGTCACATCCCGGCCCAGAACGGGCAGAGGGGTGCAAAGGGTCTGGTCGATGGCAGCGATGGAGACAGACATGGCGAACTCCCGTGAGAGGCAGGCGAAGTCACTGCGCGAGCACCCGTCGACGGGTATGGCTCAGCGCAGGAGGAGGTGAAAAGAAGGGTGCGGAAAAGGGGCTCCGAAAAGCCCTATCGCATTCGCTTGCTCACGAGACTGCTCCCTTGAGGACCAGGACCCCAGGGATGCGCCACTCGAAATGAGTGCGCAAGGGTCCGCGCTTGCCGTAGACCTCGCTGCCTACGGCCTGGTCTTCACCCGGGGCACCCCGCCACGGACGGAGGGTTGCCGGACAGTCGGCCGGGGCCTCATGACTGTCGCTCATGACCTGGTACAGCATCTTGCCACACGATCTTCGACGCGCAAGGCGCAGTCCAGGATCCGGACTGCGCCTCGCGTCACATCGCGTACGGCTCAGGCGTTGCTGGCCGCCACCCACCGCTCCAGGACCCGCTTGGCGGCCCCGGAGTCGATGGCCTCGGCCGCCTTCTCCATTCCGGCGCGCAGCTGGTCCGCGAGGGTTCCGTCGCCCGGCGAGAGAGCCACCAGCGCGGCCGCCGAGTTCAGCAGCACCGCGTCCCGTACGGGGCCGGTCTCGCCGTTCAGCAGCCGTCGGGCGACCTCCGCGTTGTACGAGGGGTCGCCGCCGCCCAGCGCCTCGACGGGGACGAGGGCGAGGCCGGTGTCGCGCGGGTCGAAGGACTCCTCGCGCACCTTGCCGTCCCTGACGACCCAGACGTGGGAGGTGGCGGTGGTCGTCAGCTCGTCCAGGCCGTCGTCACCGCGGAAGACGAGCGAGGAGTTGCCGCGCTCGGCGAGGACGCCGGCCACGATGGGCGCCATGCGGGGGTCCGCGACGCCGACGGCCTGCGCCTTCACCCGGGCGGGGTTGGTGAGCGGGCCAAGGGCGTTGAACGTCGTACGGATGCCCAACTGGCCGCGTGCGGCGGCCACATGACGCAGCGCCGGATGGAACTTCACGGCGAAGCAGAAGGTGATCCCGGCCTCCTCGGCGACCTCGGCGACCCGCTTCACACTCAGGTTCAGGTTGACGCCGAGCTTCTCCAGTACGTCGGAGGAGCCGGACGCGGAGGACGCGGCGCGGTTGCCGTGCTTGACGACCTTGGCGCCCGTACCGGCCACGACGATCGCCGACATGGTGGAGATGTTGACGGTCTTGGCGCCGTCGCCCCCCGTTCCGACGATGTCGACGGTCTCGCCCGGCACCTCGATCACGTTCGCGTGCTCGTACATCGTCCGGACGAGCCCGGTGATCTCCTCGACGGTCTCGCCCTTGGCGCGCAGCGCGACCATGAAGCCGGCGATCTGGGCGTCGGTCGCCTCGCCGCGCAGGATGCGGTCCATCGCCCAGGCGGTGTGGTCCGCGCTCTGGTCACGGCCGTCGAGGAGGCCGTTCAGCACCTCGGGCCAGGAACGGCCCGCCGCGATGTCGCCTCCAGCGGGGGTCACAGCACTCATTGCCGCTCCTGGGTTCGTAGACACGTACAAGCTGGGTCCACCCTATCCAGGGCCGCGGACGGCAAAGAGCCCCGTCCATGAACTGGACGGGGCTCCTGCCGTGGCGATCAGTACCGCTGGGCGGGGATCAGTGGTGGCCGTGGCCGCTCGTGATCTCCTTGTACTCCTCGACGGTGGGCTTGGGGATCTGGTTGTTCTCCCCGTAGTAGCCCTTGCTGAGCTTGGCGCGCAGCTTCTGCGTGCCGCTCACCTTGCGCTCGACACCGTTCTCGTCGACCGTCGGGCCGATCTCGGCGGGCCGGTACTGCTCGTGCGCGGTGAGGGTGTGCAGCGCGTCCTGGCTGAGCGGCTCGTGGATCTCGACGAACTCACCGTGCGGCAGGCGCTTGATGATGCCCGACTCGCGGCCGTGCAGCACCTTGTCGTGGTCGCGACGCTGGAGGCCGAGGCAGATCCGCTTGGTGGCGATGAACACGAGCACCGGTACGACGAAGAACGCGATCCGGACGAACCAGGTGATCGAGTTGATCGACAGGTGGAAGTGCGTGGCCCAGAGGTCGTTGCCACCACCGACGAGCAGGACGAAGTACCAGCTGATCCACGCGGCACCGAAGGCCGTGCGGGTCGGGACGTTGCGCGGGCGGTCCAGGATGTGGTGCTCGCGCTTGTCGCCGGTGACCCAGGACTCGATGAACGGGTAGACCGCGATCGCGACCAGGACCAGCGGGAAGATCATCAGCGGGATGAACACGCCCAGGACGAGCGTGTGACCCCAGAGGTTGATCTCCCAGCCCGGCATGACACGGATCAGGCCCTCGGAGAAGCCCATGTACCAGTCGGGCTGGGCGCCGGTGGACACCTGGTCCGGACGGTAGGGACCCATGGCCCAGATCGGGTTGATCGAGGCGATCGCCGCGATGACCGCGATGACACCGAAGACCAGGAAGAAGAAGCCTCCGGCCTTGGCCATGTAGACCGGCAGCAGCGGCATGCCGACGACGTTCTTGTTGGTCTTTCCGGGGCCCGCGAACTGCGTGTGCTTGTGGTAGAAGACCAGGATCAGGTGGCCGACGACCAGGCCGAGCATGATGCCCGGCAGCAGCAGTACGTGGATCGAGTAGAAGCGGGCCACGAAGTCGCCGCCCGGGAACTCTCCGCCGAAGAGGAAGAACGACAGGTACGTGCCGACGATCGGCACGGACAGGACCGCGCCTTCCATGAAGCGGACACCGGTTCCGGAGAGCAGGTCGTCCGGGAGCGAGTAACCGGTGAAGCCGGTGAACATGCCCAGGACGAACAGCAGGAAGCCGAACAGCCAGTTGACCTCACGGGGCTTGCGGAACGCACCCGTGAAGAACACGCGCATCATGTGCACGAACATGCCGGCGAGGAAGATCAGCGCCGCCCAGTGGTGGATCTGCCGGATCAGCAGACCACCGCGCACCTCGAAGGAGATGTGCATGGTCGAGTTGAACGCCTCGGACATCAGCTGACCCTGCAACGGGACGTAGCTGCCGTCGTACACCACCTCGTTCATCGAGGGGTGGAAGAACAGCGTCAGGTACACACCCGTGAGGATGATGATGATGAAGCTGTAGAGGCAGACCTCACCCAACATGAACGACCAGTGGTCGGGGAAGATCTTGCGCATGTTGGACTTGGCCAGGGAGTAGATCCCCAGACGGCCGTCGGCCCAGTCGGCCACCCGCTCACCGGCGGGCGCCTTCTCGCGCGAACGCGAGTCGGAGGTGGTGGTAGTGCTCATCCGCGCTCCCAGAATGCAGGACCGACGGGCTCTTCGAAGTCGCCGAGCGCCTCGAGGTAGCCGTCTGCGTTCACACCGATGCGCAACTGCGGCAGGGCGTGACCGGCCGGGCCGAAGATCACTCGGGCACCGTCGGAGAGGTCGAAGGTGGACTGGTGGCACGGGCAGAGGACGTGGTGCGTCTGCTGCTCGTACAGGGAGATCGGGCAACCGACGTGGGTGCAGATCTTCGAGTAGGCCACGATTCCCTCGTGGGACCACTCGAGTTCCTTCTTGTCCTTGATGTTGTCCGGCTGGAGCCGGACGATCATCAGGGCAGTCTTGGCGATCTCCTTCTGGAAGTCCTCGTCGTGCTCCTCCAGGCCCTCGGGCTTGGCGAACGTCAGCGAACCGACCACGACGTCCGAGGCACGCAGCGGCTCGTTGGTGTTCATGTTGACGAGCAGCTTGCCCTTGGACCAGAGCGTGTGACGCAGCTTGGTGCCGGGCAGCGGGCCGAGGTCGCGCAGCAGCATGACGCCGGAGAGCGGGAACAGGGCCAGCGCGCCGAACATCGTGTTGCGGATCAGCTTGCGGCGGCCGAGCGCCGACTCCCTTGCGCCGTCCCTGAAGTCGGCCATGACCTTGGCCTTGACCTCGGGCGGGGCCTCGATCGGGTGACGCTCGTCCGCGATCTCCACGTCGGACATCAGGGTGCGGGCCCAGTGGACCGCCCCCGCGCCGATGGTGAAGAGCGCGATACCGAGGGTCATTCCCAGCGCGAAGTTCAGCGCGCTGATGTGCCCGATCGGGAAGACGTAGATCGCCCTGTCGTTCGGGATCGCCACGTACGAGGCGATGAAGCCCACGGTGGCCAGCATCGACAGCGTGAACAGGAAGGCGACCACGCGCTCGGAGCGCTTGGCGGCCTCCTCGTCGATGTCCTGGACACGGTGCTCGTGGGGCGGCAGGCCGGGGTCGGCGAACGGGTTCTTCTCGTCCGCGACGGCGACCGTGCCGTGACCGTGCTCGTCGTCCTGCGCTACCGGCAGGTTCTCTTCTGGAATCTCTTGGCTACTCATGACTTCTTGGCCTTTGCGGTCCGAGCGGCGACCCAGACGGCGACGGCGATCAGGGCGCCGAGGCCGAAGATCCAGGCGAACAGTCCCTCGCTGACCGGTCCGAGACCGCCCAGCTCGAGGCCGCCGGGGCTCTCGGTGTCGTCACCGTTGACCGCGTCGAGGTACGCGATGATGTCCTTCTTGTTCTTCTCCGACAGCGTCGTGTCGGGGAAGGACGGCATGTTCTGCGGGCCGGTCTGCATGGCCTCGTAGATGTGCTTCGGGTCCACACCCTCAAGGTCCGGCGCGAACTTGCCGTGGGTCAGCGCACCGCCCTTGCCGGTGAAGTTGTGGCACTGCGCGCAGTTGGTGCGGAAGAGCTCGCCGCCCTTGGCGATGTCCGCGCCCTCCGGGCTGACCTGGTTCTTCGTCGGAACCGAGGGACCGGCGCCGAGCGAGGCGATGTACGCCGCGAGCTGGTCGATGTCGGCCTGCGAGTAGATGACCTTCTTCTTCGGCACCTGGGCACCGGGCTGCTGGGCCGGCATACGGCCGGTGCCGACCTGGAAGTCGACCGCCGCGGCGCCGACCCCCACCAGGCTCGGCCCGTCGGAGGTGCCCTGACCGCCGGTTCCGTGGCAGGTTGCGCAGCCCACGGAGTAGATCTTCTTGCCCTCGTCGATGGCGAGGGACTGGGCGGTGTCATCGGCCTGCGCCTTGCTCGCGGGTGCGAACGCGGCGTACAGCCCCCCTGTGCATGCCAGCGCGAGGAGTAGGACGACGACCGCCGCCAGCGGATGGCGTCGTCGTGCGGAGAGCTTTTTCACGGATTACCCCGGTGTCAGGATCTTCTGCGTCGGTGCTTCTGGATGTTTCGGGCGGTTCGCCCGATTACTTGATCATGTAGATCGTGGCGAAGAGGCCGATCCAGACCACATCGACGAAGTGCCAGTAGTAGGACACGACGATGGCGGCGGTTGCCTGCTCATGGGTGAACCTCTTGGCCGCGTACGTCCTGCCGAGGACGAACAGGAAGGCGATGAGGCCGCCGGTCACATGCAGACCGTGGAAGCCGGTGGTCAGGTAGAACACCGAGCCGTACGGGTCGGAGGAGAGCGAGAGCCCGTCCTTCTTGACCAGTTCGGTGTACTCGAAGACCTGACCGCCGATGAAGATCGCACCCATGATGAAGGTGACGATGAACCAGCCCCGGAGCTTCTTCACATCCCCGCGCTCGGCGGCGAACACGCCGAGCTGGCAGGTCAGGGAGGAGAGCACCAGGATCGTGGTGTTCGTCGCGGAGAACGGGAAGTTCAGGCTGGACGCCATTTCCTTCCAGTGATCCGGCCCGGTCACCGATCGCAGGGTGAAGTACATCGCGAAGAGGGCCGCGAAGAACATCAGCTCGGAACTCAGCCAGATGATGGTTCCGACGCTGGTGAGGTTCGGCCGATTGACCGACGGGTGCGCGTGCCCTGTTTCTACTGTCGTTGCTGTCGCCACGACCGACATTATGTCGGTCGCTTATCCCGCCCTCACCCCGGGGGGTGCCGTTCGGAGTGTCCGCGGCGTGTGTCCTGCCCGTATGGCCCATCGAAGCCCTGTCCGAACCGTGGTTGACGAGGTGTCCGGAGGAGTAGCATCCGCGCATCGGTTCACGCCCGTACGACGCCAAAGTCGCGGAAACTGTGTCTTCTAGATGCGCGGAGGAACAATGCAGCCGACCGCCACGGTGCTGGTCTACAGCGACGACTCCAACACCCGGGAGCAGGTACGGCTCGCGACGGGCCGCAGGCCGGCCGCCGACGTGCCTCAGGTCGAGTTCATCGAGTGCGCGACACACGCAGCCGTCATCAAGGAACTGGACCGGGGCGGCATCGACGTCTGCGTCCTGGACGGGGAGGCCGTTCCGATGGGCGGAATGGGCGTCTGCCGCCAGATCAAGGACGAGATCTTCAACTGCCCGCCCGTGCTCGTCCTCATCGGCCGCCCACAGGACGCCTGGCTGGCCACGTGGAGCCGCGCGGACGCCGCGGTGACCTTGCCGGTCGATCCGGTGGAGTTCGCGGCCTCCTTGGCCTCTCTGCTCCGTCGGAGGGCGGCGCTGAGCGCCTGAGGGTTCGGGACTGCCCGCCGTCCGGCGACCGCGGGCAGTCTTTGGTTGCTCGCGCCGTTCCCCGCGCCCCTTGCGGGGCGCCTCAGACACTCTCCGGCCTCAGGCGGGCCCTGTCCGCCGGGCTGGGACCGTCCGGCGTGCCCTTCAGAAGGGCGCTGCCGGTGCGCCATTTCTTCCAGCCGAGGTTCCAGTCGCCGAAGCCGTTGCCGAACGGGTCCATGGTGTCGCCGTTGGAGTTGACTACCTTCACGATGTCGCCCTCGCGGACGTGGTCGAAGAACCACTCGGCGTCGCTGGTGCTCATCCCGGTGCAGCCGTGGCTGACGTTGGCGTACCCCTGCTCGCCCACGGACCAGGGCGCGGCGTGCACGTATTCGCCGCTCCAGGTCACGCGGGTGGCGTAGTACACGGGCAGGTCGTACGAGTCGGAGCTGCCCTCGGCGATGCCGATGCTGGTACCGCGCATCCGTACGAAGTACTCCTTGCCCAGTACGACCTTGACGCCGTTGCGGGTCTCGAAACCGGGCTTGCCGGTGGTGACGGGGATCTCGTTGATCTCCTTGCCGTTCTTGTAGACGGTCATGGAGTGCGAGGACGCGTCCGTCACCGCGATGAGGCGGTCGCCGATGGTGAGCTTCAGGGGCTTCACGTCGGCGCCCCAGAGCCGTTCGGCGACCTTGACGCCCGAGAGGTTGCTGTGCGCCAGGACGGTGGAGTTGGCGGGCCAGTAGTCCTTGGGGCGGTAGTGCAGCGTCTTGTCGTCCACCCAGTGCCAGGCGCCCTCCACGGCGGGCGTCGAGTCGACGCGCAGGGCGCGCTCCACGACGGCCCGGGCGGCCTTGTCCTTGACGGGGGCGCTGAGTTCGGCGGTGACGGGCTGGCCGACGCCGTACTTGCCCTTCTGCGGCCCGAACGTCACCTTCAGGCGCTTCTTGGTCTTCGGGGTGCTGGTGTCGAAGGTGACGACCTTGCGGCCGGGGGCGCCGTCGTCGTCCTCCGTGCTCACCCGCACCGTGTAGCGGGCGCCCGCGGCGAGCGGGGAGGTGCTGTGCCAGCGGCCCCCGTCGGCGGCGAGTTCGCCCGCCACGTACCGTCCGGTCGCGTCCGTGGCCGTCACGTCGGTGATGCGCCCGTCGTCGCCCTCGGTGGTGATCTCCAGGGGCTTGTCGGGGTCGACCTTCTTCCCGCCGCCGGTGGGGCTGTTGAAGGAGATCTGACCTGCCGCGTCGTACGGCTTGGCCGACAGGGGTTGGCCGCCCGAGCCGCAGGCGGTGGCGCCCGCGCCGAGGGCGACGACCAGCGTGGTGCAGCTGACGACCGTGCGGATTCGCGGTGAGTGGCTCATGGACTCACGCTATGGAGCTTCGTCAGCACCGGCGCGGTGGGTAACTCGGACGAGGGACAGCGTGTGTGGCAAAAGAGGGAGCCCGGACCCTCCTGACGGAGTGTCCGGGCTCCAGAGCGCTCAGCGCGTGCTACTGGGTGCGGTTCTCACCGCGGTAGTACTCGAAGACCCAGCCCCACAGGCCGATCATGATGACCGGTGCCGAGAAGTACATCAGCCACCAGCCGAAGATGACGCCCATGAAGGCGAGCGCACCACCGATGCCGAGGGCCAGCGGCTGCCAGCTGTGCGGGCTGAAGAAGCCCACCTCACCGGCGTCGTCCGCGACGTCGGCCTCCTTGTTGTCCTGGGCACCGGCGTCGACACGCTGGGCCGTGAAGGACAGGTAGAAGCCGATCATGACGCTCAGGCCGAAGCCCAGGAAGAGCGCCGTGGTGCCGGCAGGCTCCTTCGACCACACGCCGTAGACGATCGCCATGGCGAGGATGAAGACGGCCAGCCAGATGAACATCTTGCCCTGGATCTTCACTTGCCGGCCTCCTTGCCACCCGCGAGGGCGCCGGCACCGTGGCCGCTGAGCTCAAGCTGCTCCATGGCGACGATCTCCGGGTGATGAAGATCGAACGCCGGGGATTCGGAGCGGATCCGGGGCAGCGTGAGGAAGTTGTGCCGCGGCGGCGGGCACGAGGTGGCCCATTCCAGCGAACGGCCGTAGCCCCACGGGTCGTCGACCTCGACCTTCTTGCCGTACTTGGCCGTCTTCCACACGTTGTAGAGGAACGGCAGGATCGACAGGCCGAGCAGGAACGAACAGATCGTCGAGATCGTGTTCAGGGCGGTGAAGCCGTCGGCCGCGAGGTAGTCCGCGTACCGGCGCGGCATACCCTCCGCGCCCAGCCAGTGCTGGACGAGGAACGTGCCGTGGAAGCCCACGAACAGCGTCCAGAAGGTGATCTTGCCCAGACGCTCGTCGAGCATCTTGCCGGTCATCTTCGGCCACCAGAAGTGGAAGCCGGAGAACATCGCGAACACCACGGTGCCGAAGACCACGTAGTGGAAGTGCGCCACCACGAAGTACGAGTCCGAGACGTGGAAGTCCATCGGGGGCGACGCCAGGATGACACCGGTCAGACCACCGAAGGTGAAGGTGATCAGGAAGCCGGTCGCCCAGAGCATCGGTGTCTCGAAGGACAACGAGCCCTTCCACATCGTTCCGATCCAGTTGAAGAACTTCACGCCCGTTGGCACGGCGATGAGGAACGTCATGAAGGAGAAGAACGGGAGCAACACACCGCCGGTGACGTACATGTGGTGAGCCCACACCGTCACGGAGAGACCGGCGATCGCGATGGTGGCGCCGATCAGGCCCATGTAACCGAACATCGGCTTGCGCGAGAACACCGGGATCACTTCGGAAATGATCCCGAAGAAGGGCAAGGCGATGATGTACACCTCTGGATGGCCGAAGAACCAGAAGAGGTGTTGCCATAGCAGGGCCCCGCCATTGGCGGCGTCGAACACATGCGCACCGAACTTGCGGTCCGCCTCCAGGGCGAACAGCGCGGCAGCCAGGACCGGGAAGGCCAGCAGCACGAGTACGGCGGTGAGCAGCACGTTCCACACGAAGATCGGCATGCGGAACATGGTCATGCCGGGCGCGCGCATGCAGATGATGGTGGTGATGAAGTTGACCGCACCGAGGATCGTGCCGAAGCCGGAGAAGGCCAGACCCATGATCCACATGTCGGCGCCGATGCCCGGCGAGCGGACCGCGTCCGACAGCGGGCTGTAGGCGAACCAGCCGAAGTCGGCCGCACCCTGCGGGGTGAGGAAGCCACCCACCGCGATCAGCGAGCCGAACAGGTACAGCCAGTAGGCGAACATGTTCAGCCGCGGGAACGCCACGTCGGGCGCGCCGATCTGCAGCGGCATGATCCAGTTCGTGAAACCGGCGAACAGGGGCGTCGCGAACATCAGCAGCATGATCGTGCCGTGCATCGTGAACGCCTGGTTGAACTGCTCGTTCGACATGATCTGCGTGCCCGGGCGCGCCAGCTCGGCGCGCATGAGCAGCGCCATGACGCCGCCGATGCAGAAGAACGCGAAGGACGTGACCAGGTACAGCGTGCCGATCGTCTTGTGGTCGGTGGTGGTGAGCCACTTGACCACGACGTTGCCGGGCTGCTTGCGCCGTACCGGCAGCTCGTTCTCGTACGAGTCTTCGGCCGCGGCACCCTGAGGTTCGTTGAGGATGCTCACAGGTTGTTCGTCTCCCGGTTCTTCTCGTGGCCCGTCTGCTCAATGCCGGCCGGGACGTAACCGGTCTGTCCCTGCTTCGCGAGCTTGGCGAGGTGAGCCTCGTAAGCCTCGGGAGAGACGACCTTCACGTTGAAGAGCATCCGGGAGTGGTCGACGCCGCAGAGCTCGGCGCACTTGCCCAGGAAGGTGCCCTCGTGGTTGGGGGTCACCTGGAAGGAGTTGGTGTGGCCCGGGATGACGTCCTGCTTCATCAGGAACGGCACCACCCAGAAGGAGTGGATGACGTCACGCGAAGTGAGGACGAAGCGGACCGTCTTGCCCTTGGGGAGCCAGAGGGTCGGACCCGGGTTGTGCGTGTCCGGATTGCGCTCGCCGGGCGTGCCGACCTCGTAGACACCGCCGGCGTTCGCCGGGAAGTCCTTCTTGAACCGGTCCGGAATCGCGTCCAGGTTCTTGTCTGTCTTGGCGTCACCGGTGGAACCGTCGACGTTCGCGATGTAGTTGAAGCCCCAGCTCCACTGGTAGCCCACGACGTTCACAGTGACGTCGGGCTTCTTGGAGAGATCGAGGAGCTTCGACTCGTCGCGTGCCGTGAAGTAGAAGAGCACCGAGACGATGATGAGCGGGACCACCGTGTACAGCGCCTCGATGGGCATGTTGTACCGGGTCTGCGGGGGAACTTCGATCTTCGTGCGGCTGCGCCGATGGAAGATGGTCGCCCACAGGATCAGGCCCCAGACCAGCACGCCGGTGGCGAGCGCGGCCGCCCACGATCCCTGCCACAGGGAGAGGATCCGGGGAGCCTCCTCCGTGACCGGGGTGGGCATACCAAGGCGGGGAAAGTCCTTGTATGTGCAACCGGTGGCGGTCGCCAGGACCAGGCCCGCAGTCATTGCCTGCAGCAGCTTCCGCCGCATCGGGCGCCGCGGCGAGCGGTCGGAGCCGTTGGGACTCACGTAGCGCCTTCCCGAGAGTCTCGCCCGCGCTGGTTGGCTGCGGCCTCGCTGGTCGGTCGCCGCCCTGCGTCGGGCAGGGGTTTGGATGTTTATGCGGACCAAACCCTACTGGACGCAATTTGGGGTCGCGCGGGGAGGGTGCCCAACGCGCCGCCGGACACCCCGAAGGGATGCTGTTCTGCTGGTACGGGCTTCCACGACCCTCCGGAATGCCCCGCTCCGTACGCCTTCTGACGGCCCTTCCGGAGCAGGAGTTAGCGTGGTCGTGTGTCCTACTTCGACGCGGCGTCCGCCGCCCCGCTCCACCCCGTCGCCCGGCAGGCCCTGCAGGCCTCGCTCGACGAGGGGTGGGCCGACCCCGCCCGCCTCCACCGCGAGGGGCGGCGGGCCCGGCTGCTGCTCGACGCGGCACGCGAGGCGGCCGCCGACGCGGTGGGCTGCCGCCCCGACGAACTGGTCTTCACACCCTCGGGCACACGGGCGGTGCACTCCGGGATCTCGGGTGCGTTGGCGGGCCGTCGGCGCGTGGGACGCCACCTGATCGTGTCATCGGTCGAACACTCTTCGGTGCTCCATTCGGCGGACGCGCACGAGGCGGAGGGCGGGACGGTGACGCGGGTCGCCGTGGACCGCGCCGGCGCCGTCGCCCCCGGCGCGTTCGCCGCCGCCCTGCGCCCCGACACCGCGCTCGCGTGCCTCCAGTCCGCCAACCACGAGGTGGGCACGGAGCAGCCGGTGGCCGAGACCGCCGCCGCGTGCCGGGCGGCGGGGGTGCCGCTGCTCGTGGACGCGGCACAGTCGCTGGCCTGGGAACGCGTCGAGGGCGACTGGTCCCTGCTCACGGCGAGTGCGCACAAATGGGGCGGCCCGCCGGGTGTGGGGCTGCTCGTCGTACGCAAAGGGGTGCGGTTCGCGCCTCAAGGGGCCGTGGACGAGCGGGAGTCGGGGCGGGCGGCCGGGTTCGAGAACATTCCCGGGATCGTGGCCGCCGCCGCGTCGCTGCGCGCGGTGCGGGCCGAGGCGGCCGGGGAGGCCGCGCGGCTGCGGGAACTGACGGAGCGGATCCGTGTACGGGTGCCCGAGCTGGTCGGGGACGTGGAGGTGGTCGGCGATCCGGACCGCCGCGTACCCGGAATCGTCACCTTCTCCTGTCTCTATGTCGACGGGGAGACACTGCTGCACGAACTGGACCGCGAGGGCTTCTCGGTCTCGTCCGGTTCGTCCTGTACGAGCAGCACGCTGACGCCCAGCCATGTGCTGAAGGCGATGGGGGTGCTGAGCGAGGGCAACGTCCGGGTGTCGCTGCCGCCGGGGACGCCGGCGGAGGACGTCGACCGCTTCCTCTCGGTCCTGCCGGGCGCGGTGGCGGCCGTCCGGGAGAAGCTGGGGGCACCGGCGTCGCCCTCGGTGGCGGCCGCGGGCGAGGACGTGCTCGTCGTCGACGCCCTCGGCAGGCGCTGCCCCATCCCGGTGATCGAGCTGGCCAAGGTCATCGGGGACGTGCCGGTGGGCGGCATCGTCCGCGTCCTGTCGGACGACGAGGCAGCACGGCTGGACATCCCCGCGTGGTGCGAGATGCGGGGGCAGGAGTACGTCGGCGAGGAGCCGGCGGACCACGGTTCTGCGTACGTGGTCCGCCGGGTGTCCTGAGCCCGTGTCACGTTCCCGGCCGGGGACCCGACACGGGCGCCGGGCTACGCCAGGTGGGTGCGGACCTCGGCCGCGGCCTCGTGGCCGTACGCCTTGGTGAAGCGGTCCATGAAGTGGGCGCGGCGCAGCCGGTACTCCTGCGTGCCGACCGTCTCGATGACCAGTGTGGCGAGCATGCAGCCGACCTGGGCGGCGCGCTCCAGCGAGACGCCCCAGGACAGGCCGGAGAGGAAGCCCGCGCGGAACGCGTCGCCGACGCCGGTCGGCTCGACCTTGCGCTCCTCCTCGGGGCAGCCGACCTCGATCGGGTCCTCGCCGGACCGCTCGATGCGTACGCCCCGGGCGCCGAGGGTGGTGACGCGGTGGCCGACCTTGGAGAGGATCTCGGCGTCGTTCCAGCCGGTCTTGGACTCGATGAGCCCCTTCTCGTACTCGTTGGAGAAGAGGTACGTCGCGCCGTCCAGCAGTATCCGGATCTCCTCACCGTTCATCCGGGCGATCTGCTGCGAGAAGTCGGCGGCGAAGGGGATCGCGCGGGAGCGGCACTCCTCGGTGTGGCGGAGCATCGCCTCCGGGTCGTCCGCGCCGATGAGGACGAGGTCGAGGCCGCCGACCCGGTCCGCGACCGCCTTGAGCTCGATCAGGCGGGCCTCGCTCATCGCGCCCGTGTAGAACGAGCCGATCTGGTTGTGGTCGGCGTCCGTGGTGCACACGAAGCGCGCGGTGTGCAGCACCTCGGAGATGCGGACGGACCCGGTGTCGACGCCGTGCCGGTCAAGCCAGGCGCGGTACTCGTCGAAGTCGGAGCCCGCGGCACCGACCAGGATCGGCGAGGTGCCCAGCTGGCCCATGCCGAAGGCGATGTTCGCGCCGACCCCGCCCCGGCGCACGTCGAGGTTGTCGACCAGGAAGGAGAGGGAGACCGTGTGCAGCTGGTCCGCGACCAGCTGGTCGGCGAAACGGCCGGGGAAGGTCATGAGGTGGTCGGTGGCGATGGAGCCGGTGACTGCGATACGCACGGCGGGGACACGCTCCTGCGAGGCGAGGGGATTGACAGTTCACGCTATCGGGTCCGGGCCGGGCTCAGAAGTGGCCGAAACTACCCGATAGTAGATCTTTCTTCGTGGTGCCTGACGTGCATACGGTGCCGGTATGACGAACCTCAAGGTCCACGGCACCGCCCCGCTCGACCTCGAAGGCGGCCTCGCGGCGCTGCGCGGCGACTGCGCCCGGATGGTCCCGCACTGGACCGCACCCGACCGGATCATTCCCCTTCCGGTGTCCCCCTCACTCATCCACGGCGTCACCGTGCCGCCCAGGTCGGCCCGTCTGCTGGACGCGATGTCGGAGTACGGCGACTGACAGCGCGTTTCGAGGGAACCGTGCGCTCCCCCGCTGCGTCCCATCGCTGTCCCCCGTAAAGGGGATGCGGTGTACGACCCTTCAGTGCCCTGCTTTTGACAGGGGCGGGTCATCACCAGGACAGCGGTGAAGGCGAAGGAGCGATGCGGTGAGTACCGAGCGACCCGACAACGAGGCGACCGATCCGGCCGAGGACGCCGAGACGGCCAAGCCGCGCCGGCGGCATTCCCCGGTGGCCGTCGTCTCGGTCGCGGCCGCGGTTTTGCTGGTCGGGGGCGGCGGGGCCTACTTCGCCACGACCGCCGCCGGCAACGGCACCGACGGCAACGGCGCAGCCAGGACCCCTGGTGGCGACGGCACTCCCCCGCCGCTCGCCCTCGACGGCTACACCGAGGGCGGCGGCCCCGGGATCGCGGTGGGCGAGCCCAATCCCTACGGTGCGACCTATCACGCGGACGGCAAGCTGCCCGGCGGCCCGGACTCGGCGCCGGTGTACCGGTCGAAGGGTGAGGTCACCAAGGCCGAGGTGGCGCGTCTCGCCAAGGCCCTCGCCGTGACCGGCACGCCGACGCTGACCGGCGAGGTGTGGAAGGTCGGGCCCACCAAGGACGGTGCGGGGCCGAGCCTGCAGGTGAACAAGCGGGCGCCGGGCACCTGGACCTTCAACCGCTACGCGCCCGGGACCGACAACTGCAAGAGCACCACCGTGTGTGCGAACGACCCCGCCGCCCCGTCCGCCCACGCGGTGAGCGAGGCGGCCGCGAAGAAGGCGGCCGCCCCCGTCCTGAAGGCGGTCGGCCAGGACGACGCGAAGCTGGACGCGAGCCAGCTCATGGGCGCGATCCGGGTGGTGAACGCGGACCCGCAGGTCGGCGGCCTGCCCACCTACGGTTGGACGACCGGGATCCAGGTCAACGCGCAGGGTGAAGTCACCGGCGGCAGCGGCCAGTTGAAGGCACCGGTCAAGGGCGACACATATCCCGTCGTCAGCGCGCAGAAGACGCTGGACCTGATGAACGGGAGCGGGGCCGCGGCACCGGGCGGCGGACGCAAGGGACCCGGCGGCTGCGCCAGTCCCGTACCGCTGAAGGACAAGGACGAGATGCCGTGCGAGCACTCGACGCGGGCACCGGCGGCGGAGTCATTGAGCGTGGAGAAGGCGACGTTCGGGCTCGCGTCGCACTTCGTGGACGGGCGCCAGACGCTGGTGCCGTCCTGGCTGTTCGAGGTGCGGACGAAGGGCGCCGAGGACAGCTTCACGGTGACGCGTCCGGCGGTCGACCCGCGGTACCTGACCTCGACGCAGCCCTCGCAGGGTCCGACCGGGACGCCGAGCCCGCGGCCGACCGGACCGAGCGGGAAGCCCAGTACGGCGCCGAAGGCCCAGGACGTCAAGGTCATCGGCTACACCGTCGACGGCAAGAAGCTCACCGTGAACTTCTGGGGCGGGATGTGCTCCGAGTACGCGGCCTCGGCGGACGAGAGCTCCAAGAAGGTGGAGGTCACCGTGACCGACACACCGCAGTCGGGCAAGGTCTGCATCATGATCGCCAAGGTCTTCCACCGGACGGTGCAGCTGGACGCCCCGCTCGGCGACCGCAAGGTCGTGGGGTCGGACGGCAAGGGGATCCAGGAGGGGAAGGAAGCCGGGGCCGAGGCGAGGTCGGCACAGCCGCGGTAGCGACCAGGACCCGGGCGGCACGGGCCGCCGCCCGGGGCGGTCTCCGCGCATGCACGACACGACGCATGACACGACGCACGACGCACGACGCATGACACGACGAAGGCGGCGGTCCCGATCATCCGGGACCGCCGCCTTCGAGTGTTCCGCGTCCCGGCCGCGAGTGGGCCGGGAGGTTCGGCTAGCTGAAGGAGTCGCCGCAGGCGCAGGAGCCCGTCGCGTTCGGGTTGTCGATCGTGAAGCCCTGCTTCTCGATGGTGTCCACGAAGTCGATGGACGCACCGCCCAGGTACGGGGCGCTCATGCGGTCGGTGACGACCTTGACGCCGTCGAAGTCCTTGACGACGTCACCGTCGAGGGAGCGCTCGTCGAAGAAGAGCTGGTAGCGCAGGCCGGAGCAGCCACCCGGCTGCACGGCGACGCGCAGCGCCAGGTCCTCGCGGCCTTCCTGGTCGAGCAGGGCCTTGACCTTGGCCGCGGCGGCGTCCGACAGGAGGATGCCGTCGCTCACGGTGGTGGTCTCGTCCGATACGGACATCTGCTTCTCTCCCGGGTTGTACGGAGACTGCTTGCCGACGGGTGCAACCGTCGGGGCCGCGGATTCATTCCGGGCCGAGCACGTGCTTTTCGGTTCTCCCTTCATGCTCGCACATACGCCTGGGCACGAACACCGGCCTGTGGACAACCCCACGGACAGCCGTCTGTCATCCGCCATTACGGCGACCGGGATTCACGTCACATCGACGCTATGGCCGTCGTCAAACTGACGTGAAGCGGTTATGATAGATAGCGTCAATTCGACGAAAAGGCTTGACCCGCCGGATCGCCTCCCTGAACCGGCGAGCCGCAGAACAGAAAGGGTGCGTGTCGTGACCACCGCCCAGACCCAGGAGCTCGACGTACAGCCGACGCCCCTCGCCCTGCTGCTGCTCGGCCGCGAGGCCGACCCGAGGAGCGAGCGCGGCGTCGAGTGTCCCGGCGACCTTCCCTCGCCGTCCGACCCGGACCTGGTGGAGCGTGCCCGCGCGGCCAAGGAGAAGCTCGGCGACAAGGTCTTCGTCCTCGGCCACCACTACCAGCGCGACGAGGTCATCCAGTTCGCGGACGTCACGGGCGACTCCTTCAAGCTGGCCCGGGACGCGGCCGCCCGCCCGGAGGCCGAGTACATCGTCTTCTGCGGTGTGCACTTCATGGCGGAGTCCGCGGACATCCTGACGGGCGACGACCAGAAGGTGGTCCTGCCTGACCTCGCCGCCGGCTGCTCGATGGCCGACATGGCGACGGCCGAGCAGGTCGCCGAGTGCTGGGACGTGCTGACCGAGGCCGGCATAGCCGAGCAGGTCGTCCCCGTGTCGTACATGAACTCCTCCGCGGACATCAAGGCGTTCACCGGCAAGCACGGCGGCACGATCTGCACCTCGTCCAACGCGCAGCGCGCGCTGGAGTGGGCGTTCGAGCAGGGTGACAAGGTCCTCTTCCTGCCGGACCAGCACCTCGGCCGCAACACCGCCGTCCGCGACCTGGGCATGTCCCTGGAGGACTGTGTCCTCTACAACCCGCACAAGCCGAACGGCGGGCTCACCGCCGAGCAGCTGCGCGACGCGAAGATGATCCTGTGGCGCGGCCACTGCTCGGTGCACGGCCGCTTCTCGGTGGAGTCGGTCGAGGACGTACGCGCCCGCATCCCCGGCGTGAACGTTCTCGTCCACCCCGAGTGCAAGCACGAGGTCGTCGCCGCCGCGGACTACGTGGGCTCCACGGAGTACATCATCAAGGCCCTGGAGGCCGCGCCCGCCGGCTCCAAGTGGGCCATCGGCACCGAGCTGAACCTCGTACGGCGCCTGGCGAACCGGTTCGCCGCCGAGGACAAGGAGATCGTCTTCCTCGACAAGACGGTCTGCTTCTGCTCGACCATGAACCGCATCGACCTCCCCCACCTGGTGTGGACCCTGGAGTCCCTCGCCGAGGGCAACCTGGTCAACCGCATCGAGGTCGACAAGGAGACCGAGGCGTTCGCCAAGCTCGCCCTTGAGCGGATGCTGGCGCTGCCGTAGCCGCGGCCCCCGGCGTCACCCCGGGACGGGCTTCCGCTCGGGGTGCGCGGGGTCGAGAGTGAACAGCGTGCCGTCGGGGCTCGGCACCACCAGGGCGCCCTTGTGAAGGAGGAGCGCCGGAAGGCCGCCGAGAGTGTCCACCCGGCCCGCGCGCGGGGTGGACTCCCACAGCGGCGTGCCCTTGCGGGCGTCGAGGGCGGCGACGCGTCCGCTGGCGCTGACGACGAACACACTGCGGCGTCCGTCGGCCACCGGTGCGCCCGGCTGCTCCAGCGTCGTCGCCGTCCACCACAGGCGCTTGCCGGTCACCGGGGAGACCGCTGTCACCCGGCCGCTGGAGGTGGCGAAGCAGAGCACACCGTGCACCAGAGCCATGCGCCCCTGCTGCTCCTGCGCCAGCTCGGTGGTACGGGCGCTGTCTTCGGCGGGGTCGACCAGTACCACCCGGGCGTACCCGTTGTCGTCCGCGGTCGCGGCGCTCGTACGCCGTTCGACGAAGACCAGGCGGCCGTCCAGGGCCCCGGCGTACGTCGCGTCGGCCGAGGGCGCGGATCGCAGTCGGCGCGCCGAGCCGTCGGACGGGTCGACGGAGAGCAGCAGCCGGTCCGCGCCGGATGCGCTGTGATAGTCGACGCAGTCCGCGTACAGGCGGTCGCCGTCGGCGAGGAACGCGCAGCGATAGCCGGTCGGCATGGTCATCGTCCAGCGCTCGGTGCCGTCACGCGGGGAGCGGGCGGTCACGGCGAAGCCGTCGGGCGCGAGAACGAGGCCACCGAGGAGAACCGTGTCGGCGTACCGGTCCTGCACCGGCCGGGACCAAAGCCGCCTGCCGCTGTCGGTGGCCAGGGCGGAGACGGTGGCCGTGGTGTCGTTGCCCGCGGCGTTCATGACCGACTCCCGCACGAGCAGCACGCCGTCGCGCACGGCGAGGACGAGAGCGCCGTAGTGGTCGAGGGGAGTGTCCCTGACCGCGGGGGCGGCCCGCCAGAGGGTCCGGCCGGTCGACGCGTCGACACGCACCGGCAGGACGCCGTTGCCGGAGCAGTAGACCGAACCACCGCCCAACACGCAGGTGGGCTGCGCCCCCGAACCGCTGCCGTCGGTGTTCGCCGCCTGCGCGTGCTTCACACCGTCGGCGGCGGTCGCGTACAGCGTGGTCTGCCAGGGTTGCCAGCCGGCCGGGACAGCCGCCCAGCGGGCGGCCGGGGCGCTCGGTGACGGGCCGGTCCCCACGGGATCGCCGCCCTTGAACGGTGTGAGGAAATAGGCCAGGAGCGCGGCCACGAGCACGCCGGCCACTCCGGTCGGCACCGCCAGCCGGCGGGCCCGGGTCCTGCGGGAGACAGGCCGGGGCTCGGCGGAGGCGGACGCCGGTCGGGGTCCCTCGAAGAGGGCGGCGGCCGGCGGGAGCGTCGGCTGCGGATCCGGATGGCGGTGGGGCACCGTGGGCGTCTCGCCCGGTGCCGGATCCGGCAGGGCGGTCGCGAAGGCGCGGGCGAGTTCGTCGAGTCCGGGGCGGGCGGCGGGCGCCTTGGCCAGACAGCGGGACACGACCTCGCGCAGCGGCACGGACACGCCATCCAGCACCGGTTCCTCGCTCATCACCCGGTACGCGGCCATATAGGGGCTGTCGGCGTCGAAGGGGCCGTGGCCGGTGGCGGCGAACACCACCAGGGCGCCGAGCGAGAAGACGTCGGAGGCGGGCGCCACCGAGCGGGCGTCCACGAGCTGCTCGGGGGACATGAAGGGCGGGGTGCCCATCATGTGCCCGGTCTCGGTCAGCGCCTGGTTCTCCGCCGCGCGGGAGATGCCGAAGTCGATGACGCGGGGGCCGTCCTCGGCCATCAGGACGTTGGCCGGCTTCAGGTCGCGGTGCACGACTCCGGCCCGGTGGATTTCGCGCAGCGCCTCCACCAACCCGAGGGCCAGACGCCGCAGTTCGGCGCCGTCCAGCGGGCCGCCGACCTGGATGCGGGCGGCCAGCGAGCGCCCGGGCACGTACTGGGTGGCCATCCAGGGCCGCTCGTCCTCCGGGTCCGCGTCCACGACCGGTGCGGTGAAGGCGCCGCTCACCTTGCGGGCGGCTGCGATCTCCTGCCGGAAGCGGGCGCGGAACACGGCGTCCGCGGCGTACTGGGCGTGCACCACCTTGACCGCGACCTCACGGCCCGACCGGGATCTCGCCCGGTAGACGACGCCCATGCCGCCGGCCCCGAGCCGGTCGACGATCCGGTACTCGCCGAGCGACTCGGGATCACCCTCGTACAGTGCCACCGCCCTGTCCCCCTCCTGCGCAGAGCAGTTCGAGATCACAGGATATGAAAGCCCTGTGCGGGAGGGGACACCGGTGCGGCTGGATCACAGGTCCGGCGGGATCAGACTCCCACCGGCTCCGACTCCGGCTCGTCGGAGGCGGACTTTGCCGGGGCGGGCACGCCCTTCTTCGCCGCACGCTTCTTCGCCCGGCGCTCCTTGCGCAGTTCGAGCATCGCGTAGAGCGTCGGGACGAGGAGCAGTGTCAGCAGGGTCGACGTGATCAGGCCGCCGATGACGACCACGGCCAGCGGCTGGGCGATGAAGCCGCCCTCGCCGGTGACGCCCAGCGCCATCGGGAGCAGGGCGAAGATCGTCGCCAGGGCTGTCATGAGGATGGGCCGCAGACGGTGACGGCCGCCCTCGACCACGGCCTCGACGACGCCGTAACCCTGCTTGCGGTACTGGTTGATCAGGTCGATCAGCACGATCGCGTTCGTCACCACGATGCCGATGAGCATCAGCATGCCGATCATCGCGGGCACACCCATCGGCGTACCGGTGGCGACCAGCAGGCCGATCGCGCCCGTCGCCGCGAACGGGATCGAGACGAGCAGGATCAGCGGCTGGACGAGCGAGCGGAACGTCGCGACCAGGAGCATGAAGACGATCGCGATCGCCGCGAGCATGGCGAGACCGAGGTTCGCGAACGCGTCGTCCTGGTCGGAGGAGACCCCGCCGATCTTGGCACTCGCACCGGCCGGCAGCTTCAGGGCGTCGAGCTTGGCCGTGAGGTCCGCGCTCACCGCGCCCGTGTTGTCGCCGGTCGGCTTCGCCGTGATCGTCGCGGCCCGCTGACCGTCGATCCGGGTCATCGAGACCGGCCCGTCCACCAGCTTCACGTCGGCGATGTCACCGAGCTTCGCCGCACCGAGCCGCAGGTCGCGCAGCTCCCGCAGCGTCGTGGCCGGCTTCGCCGCCTTGATGACGACGTCCCGCTCGGTGTCGTCCAGGATCGCCTTGCCGCTCGTGGTGCCCCGTACCGCCTCGGCGACGGCCGCACCGAGCGTGGCGTCGTTGTAACCGGCCGCCGCTGCCTTGGAGTTGGCCTTGACCGAGATGCGCGGCACGCTCTGCGCCAGGTCGCTGGTCACGTCCGTGACGTGGTCGAGCTCGGCGACCTCGTCGCGGACCTGGTCGGACGCCTTGCGCAGGACGTCCGCGTCGGCGGCCTTGACGACCACGCTGAGGTCCTGGTTGCCGAAGCCGTCACCGGCCGCGACCGTGGTCGTACCGACGCCGGAGAGCTTTGCGAGGCCGTCCTCGATCCGGTCCTGGACGTCGCCAGCGGACGCCGAGTCCTCCAGCATGACCTGGTACGAGGCCTGGTTGGTGTCCGTGCCGCCGCCGAAGGCCGCGAGGAAGCCGGAGGAGCCGATCGTGACCTGGTAGTCCTTCACGCCCTTGACGCCGCCGAGCATCCGCTCGATCTTCTTCGTCGAGGCGTCGGTCGCCGCCAGGCTGGTGCCCGGCTTCAACTCCTGCTTGACGGTGAGGACTTCGACGTCGCCCTGGTCGAAGAAGTTGGTCTTCAGCATCGACGCCAGACCACCGGTGCCGACCAGCACGGCGATCGCGATCGCGACGCTCGTCAGCCTGCGGCGGGTCGCGAAGCGGAGCACCGGCACGTAGACGCGCTGGAGACGGCTGCGCGCCTCCTTCTCCTCCGCCGCGCGGCGCGCCTCATCGGCGTCTGCCGGGGTGCCCTTCGGGGCGCGCAGGAACCAGTACGACAGCACCGGCACGACCGTCAGCGAGACGAGCAGGGAGGCGAGCAGGGCCGCGGTGACGGTCAGGCTGAAGGAGCCGAACAGCTCGCCCACCATGCCGCCGGTGAGACCGATGGGCAGGAAGACCGCGACCGTGGTGAGGGTGGAGGAGGTGACCGCGCCCGCGACCTCGCGTACGCCGTTGAGGATGGCCTCCTCGCGCTCCTCGCCGTATCCGAGGTGGCGCTTGATGTTCTCCAGGACCACGATCGAGTCGTCGACGACGCGGCCGATGGCGATGGTCAGCGCGCCGAGCGTGAGCATGTTGAGGGAGAGGTCCCTCGTCCACAGGACGATCAGGGCCAGTACGACGGAGAGCGGGATGCTCACCGCCGTGACGAGCGTCGAGCGGACCGACGCCAAAAAGACCAGGATGACGAGGACCGCGAAGAGCAGGCCGAGCGCGCCCTCGGTGGTCAGGCCGTCGATGGACTTGGACACGGCCGGGCCCTGGTCGCTGACGACGGTGATCGCCGTCCCCGCCCCCAGGTCCTTGCGCAGGCCGGGCAGCTTGTCCCCGACCGCGTCGGAGATGGCGACCGCGCTGCCGTCGTGGTCCATGGTGACCATGACCGCGAGGCTCGGCTTGCCGTCCGTACGCGTGATGGAGTCGGCCTTGGCCTGCTCCTGCACGACGGCGGCGACGTCACCGAGGCGCACGGGCTTCTTGCCCGGGGCACCGGTGACCATCAGGTCCTGGATCTGCTTCAGGGAGGTGAAGCCGCCGCCGACCTGGACGGTGCGGTTGGCGCCGGACTCGTCGAAGGAGCCGGCCGGGACGGTCGCGCCGCCCGCCTGGAGGGCCTGGCCGAGCGCGGCGGAGGTGAGACCCGCCTTCGCCGCCTTCTTCTCGTCGGGCGTGACGGTGACCTGGAGGTCGCGTACGCCGTCGACGGTGACCTGGCCGACCCCGTCGATGTCCTTCAGGGCGGGGACGACGGTGCGGTCGAGCCGGTCGGCCAGCGCCTGCTGGTCCTGGCCGGAGGTGACGGCGAGGACGACGGTCGGCATGTCGTCGGTCGAACCGGCGATGACCTGCGGGTCGACGTCGTCCGGGAGCTGGACACGGGCGCGGTTGACGGCCTGCTGGACGTCGGCGACAAGCTGCTTGGTGTCGTTGCCGTAGTCGAAGGACGCCATGATCACGGCGTTGCCCTCACTGGCCTTCGACGTGACGCCCGTGATGCCGTCGACCGACTCCAGGCTGTCCTCGATGGGCTCGACGACCTGCTTCTCGACCACATCGGGGGACGCACCCTGGTACGGCGCCAGCACGGACACCATGGGCAGTTCGATGGTCGGCAGCAGCTGCTGCTTGAGCTGGGGGATCGCTATCGCCCCGAACGCGAGCGCGACGATCGACATCAGCCCGATGAGGGCCCGTTGCGCGAGGCTGAATCTGGACAGCCAGGACATGGGTGGCGGATCTCTCTTCTGTGGTGTGAGCGGAGTCGAACGCACATGTGAGCGCTCGTCCTCACACCCTGAGCCATCCGCGGGTACCGATCCGTAGCCCCGAGGACCATTTCCTTATACGGCTCCTACTGCGGGCGCAGTACGCCGCGGTGGAGCTCACTCCACCCTTGGACGGACCAGCCCGGACTCGTACGCGATCACGACCAGCTGGGCCCGGTCCCGGGCGCCCAGCTTCGACATGGCCCGGTTGACGTGCGTCTTCACGGTCAGCGGACTGACCTCCAGGCGCTCGGCGATCTCGTCGTTCGAGTGCCCGCCCGCGACCTGGACGAGGACCTCGCGCTCGCGGACCGTCAGCGCGTCGAGCCGCTCGGCACGGGCGGGGTCCCGGCCGTCGTCGCCCGCGTCGCCCTGGGCGAGGAACTTGGCGATGAGCCCCTTGGTGGCCACCGGTGAGAGCAGCGCCTCGCCGCCCGCCGCCACCCGGATCGCGTTCAGCAGCTCCTCGGGCTCGGAGCCCTTCCCGAGGAACCCGGAGGCACCGGCGCGCAGCGACTGCACCACGTACTCGTCGACCTCGAAGGTCGTCAGCATGACCACCCGTACGTGCGCGAGCCCCGGGTCGGCGCTGATCAGCCGGGTCGCGGCGAGCCCGTCGGTCCCCGGCATCCGGATGTCCATGAGCACGACGTCGGCGCGCTCCTCGCGGGCGAGCCGCACCGCCTGAGCGCCGTCCGAGGCCTCCCCCACGACCTCCATGTCGGGCTCGGAGTCGACGAGCACACGGAAGGCGCTGCGCAGCAACGCCTGGTCGTCGGCGAGCAGGACACGAATGGTCATGCGGGATCAGTCCCCCAGGGCAGGCGCGCGGTTCTTGACCGGAAGGATCGCATGGACGCGGAAACCGCCGCCGTACCGGGGAGCGGCGCTGCAGCTGCCGCCGAGCGCGGTGACCCGCTCGCGCATCCCGAGCAGCCCGTGGCCACCACCGTCCTCGGGCACGTCGCCGTCGTCCAGCCCCGGCCCGCTGTCGAGCACCGTCACTTCCACGTTCGGTCCCACCCGTACGACGCTGACCTCGGCCTTCGCCTCCGCGCCCGCATGCTTTTGCACATTGGTGAGGGCTTCCTGGATGACGCGGTAGGCGGCGAGGTCCACGGCGGCGGGGAGAGAGGTCCCGTGATCGGTGCGGGCGACCTCGACGGGCAGGCCCGCGTTGCGGAAGGTGTCGGCGAGGTCGTCGAGCCGGGCGAGCCCGGGGGCGGGTTCGGTGGGCGCCTCCGGATCCCCGCTCTGCCTCAACAGCCCCACCGTGGCCCGGAGTTCGTTGAGCGCCGACCGGCTGGCCTCCCGCACATGTGCGAGCGCCTCCTTCGCCTGGTCGGGCCGCTTGTCCATCACGTGCGCGGCCACTCCGGCCTGCACGTTGACGAGGGCGATGTGGTGCGCCACGACGTCGTGCAGATCCCGTGCGATCCGCAGCCGCTCCTCGGCGACGCGCCGCCGCGCCTCCTCCTCGCGGGTCCGTTCCGCACGCTCGGCGCGCTCCCGTATGGCGTGCACGACGGCCCGCCTGCTGCGTACGGCATCGCCCGCGGCGGCGGCCATGCCCGTCCAGGCGAAGATGCCCAGGTTCTCCTGGGCGTACCAGGGCAGGGGTCCCGCGAGCATCGCGGATGCCGTGAGCACGGTCATCGTGAGCAGGCCGACCCGCCAGGTCGTGGGGCGGTCCGTGGCCGACGCCACCGTGTAGAGGGCGACCACGGCGGACATCGCGACCGGGGCCCTGGGGTCGCCGGTCACGCACTCCACGAGGGACACGGCGCCGGTGGCTCCGAGGACGGTCAGGGGAGCGCTGCGGCGGAAGACCAGAGCCGCCGCGCCGAGCACGATCAGCGTGAGGCTCAGTGTGTTCGGGGTGCGGGCGACCCAGCTCGCGCCGTTCTCCCCGTGCGGGTCGACGAAGGAGCCGGCCACCATGCAGGCCAGCACGGCAAAGGCCAACGCCGCGTCGAGTGCCAGCGGGTGGGCACGGGCTCTGCACCTCGTGCGCTCTAGGGTGCTCACGGGTTCACGGTACGTGGCCCTTGCCGGGCGGGGAACGCCCACCAGGTTCGCCCTTGGCCCCTACGGCACCCGGGGTGGGCGGGCAAACGCCGGGTGCCCGCTGGCTTTGCTCGGTCACCCGGGGTGGGTGCCGGCCGGGAGTGGGTCACGCAGCCCGGCGCTCACGGGCCGCCGCTGCGCCCACCCGTGCCGCCCCTGGCGGCACGATTGCCCGCAGTAACGCGGC
>NZ_JBEXDZ010000118.1:0-31235 GCF_040606085.1 Streptomyces sp. NPDC005485
AGATCGCCGAGCTGTCGGACGAGATCGATGTCCAGCGTGCGGAGCGGGAGCTCGAGCGCGCGAAGGCGGAGGGCGATGCCGCCGGTGGCGAGCCACACGTCGCGCGGCCCCGAGGCGACCAGGCACTGCCCGCTCGCCGCGAAGCCCGCCTCGCCGTCCTGCGCCGCGGGCATCCCGGCACTGGGCAGCACCGTCCAGGAGCGGCCGCCGTCGCTGGTCGACAGGATGCGGAACTTTCCGTCCACCGGGTCGCTCATCGCCAGGCCGTGGCGGCGGTCGAAGAAGGTGAGGCAGTCGTAGAAGGCCTTCTCGTCGGTGTTGCGGAAGGACTCGGTCCAGGTCGCGCCGCCGTCGTCGGTGCGGAAGACCCGCGAGGCCGCGCCCTCGCCGATGGACAGGGCCACGGCGCGCCGCGCGTCGAACGCCTCGATGTCGCGGAACTCCAGGTCCGCGGCGCCGGGTGGCGAGACGTTTCGCCAGTGCGCGCCGCCGTCGGTGGTGCGCAGCACGGTGCCCTTGGAGCCGGCCACCCAGGCGGTGTCCCGGGCGACCGCCGAGAGCCCGCGGAACCGTACGTCGGTGCCGCTGTCCTTGAGTTCCCAGTGCGGCACCCGCTTCACCGTCTGGCTCGCCTGCGCACTGCCCGCTTCATGTGCCTGTGCGGGCGCGGCCAGTACGGCGGCCAGCGCGACCGCGCATGCCCCCACCGTCGTCGTCCGACTCGTACGTCTCATGCGTCGCGTCTTCCCCATGCCCCTCATGGCGGGCGAAGCTAGTCCACGGACCCGATGTCGTCCAGATGCCCTTGGCGGGAACCCCGGAGCCCCCGTCCGGTGTCCTCTCCGATGTCCGTGGGAGCGCGGACGAGAGGTGGATCACCTCAGTGAATGGATTCGGTGACAGAGGTCACTCGGGTCCCTGGTGCACGCATTGGCCGAATCCATCGTCTCTCCAAGTGCCCGTCCTCGTCCGCCCGGAGTACTTCCAGCCGTCACACAAGGGAGCAAGGCGTTGTCCACCGTCATCGAGCAGCCCGTAGAGGCCCGCCTCGTCGCCGCCGCGCCGCGGATGCCGAGCATTCCCGCAACGCTCCACTACGACCGGCGCGACCCCTTCGCCATCCGTATGACCTTCCCCGCCCCGGCCACGCTGGAAGGCGTCGAGGTGTGCTGGACGTTCGCGCGTGAGCTGCTCGTGTGCGGAATGGAGGACCAGGCGGGATACGGCGACGTACGCGTGCGGCCCTACGGCTACGACCGCACCGTCCTGGAGTTCCACGCGCCCGAGGGGACCGCTGTCGTGCACGTCCGCTCCGGCGAACTGCGCGGCTTCCTCGAGCGCACGACGGAGCTGGTTCCCCTCGGGCTGGAGCACCTCCATGTCGACCTCGACCACGACCTCGCGGAACTGATGCGGGACGCGTGCTGAGCGGTGCCGACGTTGGCTTGATTGCGCCTACGGCGGGCTCAGGTCACCCGGACGGGAAACGGGGTCCGTTGGCGAGCGCTAACGACCGCCTCCCAGCAGCCCGTTGAGCTCGGCGTAGTCGAGGCCTCCGGCCAGCGGCCCGTACGTCCCCTCGCCCAGCAGCTCCCGCGCGGCGCGGTGGACCACGGCGTGCGCGGCCTGCGCGAGTCCGGCACCCGCGCTGATCCGGGCGACTCCGAGGGCGGCGAGCTCGGCGACGGACGGCGCACCGGGGCCCACCATCACGTTCAGCGGGCCCTCGACGCCCTCGACGAGGGACTTCACCACCTCCGGGTCGACGGCCCCGGGGACGAAGATCCCGTCGGCACCGGCGGCGAGGAAGGCGGCGGCCCGCTCCAGGGTCTCCTCGACTTTTCCGGCACCCCTCAGATACGTGTCGATGCGGGCGTTGACGAACAAGGGCACTCCGGCCGCGTCGGCCGCGGCACGGGCCGCGGCGATCCGTTCGGCCTGCTCGGCGACCGGGCGAAGCGGCGCCTCTGCGCCGTAGAGGGCGTCCTCGATGTTCACGCCCACCGCGCCGGCCGCGAGGACGGCGCGGATCGTGTCCCCCACACCCTCGGCGTCGGCGGCGTAGCCGCTCTCGACATCCGCGCTGACGGGCACGCGGACGGCTGCGGCGATCCGCTCGACGGCACCGAGCGCGCTGTCCCGGTCGAGCCGGTCCATGTCCGCCGCGCCCAGGTCCCAGGCGAGGCCCGCGCTGGTGGTCGCCACCGCGGCGGCGCCCGCCTCCTCGATGATCCGGGCACTGGCGGTGTCCCAGGCGTTCGGGAGGACGAGCGGACGGCCCGGGACGTGCAGCGCGCGGAAGGCCACGGCGGATTCGTGCAGCGGGTGCGGGGTCGGGTTCGCGTTCTCATTCGCCTGCAGGTTCGTCATGGGCCCGAGCCAACCAGGGGGCACGCTCGGTGGCTGGCGAGAATCCGACATGTATGTGAACCCCCGAGCGCTCGGCGCTCTCGGCGCGCTCCGGCACTTAATGCGTTGACAGCGTCCCGGGCTGTTCCTACCTTGGTTGACGGTCCTGTTGCCGTCGATTGGAGAAGGACGTTGCTCGTCTGAGGTCTTGAGACACCGCGTCACACAACGCAGCCCCTTCATGGGCGCCCGTGTGCGCAGCGTGCGACCTCGGCATTCGAGCCGTCCTCCGGAACAGGGCCTTTCTGCTGCCCGCCGGTACTGGACCGTCGTCGCCCCGCGGTGTCCCGAACGCGTTGCCCCCGACCCCACCCAGCAACCGCGAGGCACTCATGTCAACCTTCCCCCTCTCCATCGCCTGCACGTCCCTGTCCTTCGCCTGGCCGGACGGAACGGTCGTCTTCGACGATCTCCAGGTCGCCTTCGGCCCCGGCAGGACCGGGCTCGTCGGCGTCAACGGATCAGGGAAATCAACCCTGTTGAAGTTGATCGCCGGGGAACTCACCCCGGCGGACGGCGCGATCCGTGTCGCGGGCGAGGTCGGCTACCTGCCGCAGAACGTCACGCTGGACACCGGCCTGCGCGTCGACGAGGCGCTCGGCATCGCCGCCGTCCGCGCCGCGCTGCACGCCATCGAGGCGGGTGACGTCGCCGAGGAGCACTTCGAGGCCGTCGGCGACGACTGGGACGTAGAGGAGCGCGCGCTCGCGACGCTCGGTGAACTCGGCCTCGGTCACATCGAGTTGGACCGCACCATCGGCGAGGTATCCGGTGGCGAGTCGGTACTGCTGCGGCTGGCCGCGCTGCTGCTGCGCCGGCCCGACGTCCTGCTCCTCGACGAGCCGACCAACAACCTGGACCTGTACGCGCGGCGACGGCTGTACGCCGCCGTCCAGGCCTGGTCCGGGGTCATGGTCGTGGTCAGCCACGACCGCGAACTCCTCGACCTGGTCGACCAGATCGCCGATCTGCGCTCCGGAGAGATCACCTGGTACGGCGGCACCTTCTCCGCGTACGAGGAGGCACTCGCCACCGAGCAGGAGGCGGCGGAGCGCATGGTGCGCGTCGCCGAGTCCGACCTGAAGAAGCAGAAGCGCGAACTGTCGGAGGCACACATGAAGTTGGCCCGCCGCAAGCGGTACGGCCAGAAGATGTGGGACCAGAAGCGCGAACCGAAGGTCGTGATGGCCGCGCGCAAACGTGCCGCCCAGGAGTCCGCGGGCAAACACCGCATCATGCACGAGGAGAAGCTCGCCGAGGCCAAGGAGCGGCTCGACGAGGCGGTGGACGCCGTACGGGACGACGACGAGGTCCGTATCGAGCTGCCGTACACGGCCGTACCGGCCGGCCGCACCGTACTCACGCTCCAGCAACTGGAGTTGCTGTACGGAGCGCGCGTGAACGGGATGTTCGAGCTGCGCGGGCCGGAGCGGATCGCGCTGATCGGACGCAACGGCGCGGGCAAGACCACGCTGCTGCGCACCGTCGCGGGCGAACTGGCGGCGATCTCCGGCGAGGCGCAGGCCCATGTGCCGCTGCGCTTTCTGCCGCAGCGGCTCGATGTCCTCGACGACGAGCTGACCGTCGCGGAGAACGTCGCCCGCTTCGCGCCGGGTGCCACCAACAACCGGATCCGGGCGCGGCTGGCCCGCTTCCTGTTCCGCGGGGCGCGCGCCGACCAGCAGGCGGCGACGCTCTCCGGAGGCGAGCGTTTCCGGGCGGCCCTGGCCGCGCTGATGCTCGCCGAGCCCGCACCGCAGCTGCTGATGCTCGACGAGCCGACGAACAACCTCGACATGGCGAGCGTCCGGCAGCTCACCACGGCTCTGGAGTCGTACGAGGGCGCCCTGATCGTCGCCGGCCACGACGTGCCGTTCCTGAAGTCGATCGGAATCACGCGGTGGCTGCTGCTGGAAGGAGGAGAACTGAAAGAAATCGCTCCGGAAGCTGTCGGGTATCCCGCTTAGCGGCCGGTACCGCGAGCGCCTACCGTCGGGTACGGAGGCTGGCCCACGTCGGTCCCGGGGGCTTTTGTCGGCGCGCACCATCGCTGCATGATGTGCGCCGACACCCCCTGCCGTTTTGGAGACCTGCCCGTGCCCAGCCAGAAAGCCCTGATACGCCGCCCCGGTCCACGCCTCGCCGAGGGGCTGGTGACGCACATCGAGCGCGAGAAGGTGGACGTCGACCTGGCGGTCGAGCAGTGGGAGGCGTACGCGCAGGCGCTGCGTGCGCACGGCTGGGACACCGTCGAGGTGGAGCCCGCCGACGACTGCCCGGACGCCGTGTTCGTCGAGGACGCCGTCGTCGTGTACCGCAACGTCGCCCTGATCTCGCGCCCGGGCGCCGAGTCCCGGCGCGGCGAGACCGCCGGGGTCGAGGAGGCCGTGGCCCGCCTCGGCTGCTCGGTGAACTGGGTCTGGGAGCCGGGCACCCTTGACGGCGGCGACGTCCTGAAGGTCGGCGACACCGTGTACGTGGGCCGCGGCGGGCGCACCAACGCGGCCGGGCTCCAACAGCTCAGGGCGGCCTTCGAACCGCTCGGGGCGCGGGTCGTTGCCGTACCCGTCAGCAAAGTGCTGCACCTGAAGTCGGCGGTCACGGCGCTGCCCGACGGCACCGTGATCGGGCACGAACCGCTCGTGGACACGCCTTCGCTGTTCCCGCACTTCCTGCCGGTGCCGGAGGAGTCCGGGGCGCATGTGGTGCTGCTCGGCGGCGGAAAGCTGCTGATGGCGGCGAGCGCGCCGAAGACGGCCGAGCTGTTCGCGGATCTCGGCCACGAACCCGTTCTCGTGGACATCAGCGAGTTCGAGAAGCTCGAAGGCTGTGTGACATGTCTCTCTGTCCGCCTGAGAGAGCTGTACGGGTGAACGGATGATCGATATGCCCCATTCGACCCCCCGACCTGCGGGTCCACCGAATACCCGGTTCCCGGCAGGCACCCCTACTGATCAGCAGTGTTTACACCGCCCTTAACCTACGGATACGTAACCTACGGATACGTAGCCTACGATGCCGTAAGTTGCGAATCCCGCTCAGTGTTCCCGTTCGGCAATCACGTCCCTCTGGAGTACCCGTGACGATCACCTCCCCGCACCTCGGTAGCCCGTCCACCGCCTGGACCGACGCTCGGCTGCTGTACGCCTTGGAGGAAGTGGTCGAGACGGAGCTCAACCGCCACCTGAAGGTGGCCAAGGACTGGATGCCGCACGAGTACGTGCCGTGGAGCGACGCCCGCAACTTCCCGGGCATCTTCGAGGACGGCGAGGCCTGGGGCAAGGAGCAGTCCAAGGTCACCGAGCTCGGCCGGATCGCGCTGGTGGTCAACCTCCTCACCGAGGACAACCTGCCGAGCTACCACCACGAGATCGCCTCGCTCTTCGGCCGCGACGGCGCCTGGGGCACCTGGGTGCACCGCTGGACCGCGGAGGAGGGCCGGCACGGCATCGTGATGCGCGACTACCTGCTCGCCTCGCGCGCCGTGGACCCGGACCAGCTCGAGGCGTTCCGTATGCAGCACATGAGCGAGGGCTTCGAGTCGGACAACCGCCACTCGATGCTGCACTCCGTCGCGTACGTCGCCTTCCAGGAGCTCGCGACCCGCGTCTCGCACCGCAACACCGGCCACCAGTCGGGCGACCCGGTCTGCGACCGCATGCTGGCGCGCATCGCGACCGACGAGAACCTGCACATGGTCTTCTACCGCAACCTCCTCAAGGCCGCGTTCGAGCTGGCCCCCGACCTCACCATGCAGGCCGTGCGCGACGTCGTCGTGAACTTCCGGATGCCCGGCCACGGCATGCCCGGTTTCGAGCGCGCCGCCGCGCAGATGGCCATCGGCGAGGTCTACAACATGCGCATCCACCACGACGACGTGCTGCAGCCGGTGCTGCGCCACCTCAAGGTGCTGGAGATCGACGGCCTCGGCCCCGAGGGCCTGCACGCGCAGGAGGAGCTCGGTCTCTTCATGGGCGGCCTGGACGCCGAGGCCCTCAAGTTCGACGAGAAGCTCGCGGCCCGCAAGGCGCGGATGGCCGCGCGCGCCGCCGGCTGACCCTCTTCCTTCCCGGCCACCCCACGTCAGGGCCCGTCACGGGCCCTGACCGGGTCACCTCACTCGTACGCCGTCACCTGGTCCAGCGCCGCGTCCCGCACGTCGGCCACCGGGTGGCGGCGCAGTGCTCTCAGCCGCTCCCGCCAGGGCGCGGTCCAGCCCGTGCGGCCGCCGATCGCCTCGGTGACGGCCGCGGCGAGCATCCCCTCGCCGTACCCGCCGTGCTCCGTGAGCCGCCCCACCGCGTCGAGCAGCGCCTCGGAGTCACCCTCCTGCGGCTGCCGCCGCAACCTCTCCCCCAGCTCACGGGCCGTCCGGGCGGCGAGCGCCGGGCGGCCGTCGGTGAGGGCGGACAGCCGGTCGAGCCGCAGCGGCTCCTCGTCCAGGTCCAGATGGAACGCCATGATCGCGGCGGCCTGCGGTACGAAGGCGTCGTAGCCGGCGAGCAGCTCGGCGGCGGCCAGCGCCGCGGACCGGACGGTTCCAGGAGCCGTCCTGGCCCGCTGGGCGAGGATCCCGACGAGATGGTCGACGCGCTGCCGGGCCGGACGGTCGCGATGCTCGCCGGCATCGGCGTGCGCGTCGGCGTGCGCCGCCGGGGCCGTGTCCGCCTCGGCCAACGTCCTCAGGGCCCACTCAAGGGCCGCCACCCCCCGAGGTGCACCGGCGGCCGCGGTCACCAGACCGTCCGCGGCCGCGCGCCATGCCGTACGTTCGTCCAGATCGGTGGTGGCCTCGGCGAGGACCGTCGCGGCTTGCGGGGACCACAGGGCCCAGCGGGCCAGGGCGGCGAAAGCGGGCGCGGCCGTCTCCGGGTCGTCGGTGCGGGACACCTCGCGCACCAGGCGGGCGTAGCGCTCGCGATGGGGCTCGGGCAGGTCGAAGGGGGTGACGCGCAGGATCGCGGCCCGCAGCACCGGCTCGGCGCCCGCCGCGTCGTGCAGCAGGTTCCACACGGATTCCTCGGCGAGCAGGCTGCCCGCGAAGGCCACGACGGCGGCGCGGACGTCGCGGTGGGTGCCCGGCGCCGCGTAGGCCTCGGTCAGCAGCGCCGCCGCCTGCGGTACCGGAAGCCGCACCGCGGCCAGCCGGGCTGCCTCCTTGCGGCTGGTCACCTTACTGTTCGACGCGAACAGCACCGCGCGCAGCTGCTCGGCGAGGCGGGACGGTGCGGCATACCGCGACGCCTGCGTGGCCGCGTACACCGCGACCCGTGCGCGCTCGCCGCCCGCGTGGGCCAGCAGTTCGGGCAGCGCCTCTGCGGGCCGGTCGGTACGGGCGAGCGCGGCCAGGGCCGCCTCGGCGAGCACCACGTCCGGGGAATCCGTCCAGCGCCGTACGAGATCGGCGCCGCCGCCCGGGATGCGCGCACCCTGCGCGACGGCCTCGGCCCGCTGGTACGCCGGCAGTCCGGTGTCCTCGGCCTCCGTGGTCAACTGCCGTGCCACCGCGAGCTGTTGGCGTGGTACCCAACGCCTGATGTCACGGTCCACCGGCACGGTCCAAGGGGTGCCCTTGGTCAGAAAGCGCCCGTACGGAGGGGCCTCGGCGAGCAGCGGGTCGAGCAGATCGGTACGGCGCCGCGTGACGATCTCGCGGACGGACCACAGTGCGCTCGCGGAGGGTTCCAGTGCGAGGATGCGGGCCACCCGCTCGTCCCGCGTCGCGGGCGCCTCCAGCCACGGTTCGACCGCGCTGCGCACGGTCCCGTCACTGCCGTAACGGATGGCCTGCCACAGCAGTTCCTGCAGCTCGGGCATGCCGGCGGCGCGGCGCCCCACCGCGCGGGCGAGCGCGAAGGCGAGACTGTAGTCGGACTTCTCGGCGCCGGCCTCGATCCAGGGGCGCAGGGCCTCGTACACCTGGTGTTCCTGGCCGCGGCGCAGTTTCGCGTCGAGTCGGCCGAGGTCGGCGCCGCCGGTGTTGCCGGAGATCCGGACCAGGGTGCGCAGGGCCCAGTTCACCAACTCCCGCCGCCCGTCGGCCGCGTGCTCGCGCAGCACGCCGACGGCGAGTCGGCTCAGGTGCCGGCGGGTGTCGGGCGAGGAGTCGCGGGCCTCGACGGCGTCCACGGCGATCCGGTCGAGGTGCGGCTCGACGTCCTCGTTGAACAACGCCGCCCGGACGCCGGCCAGCGCGCCGAGCGCGGCCGAGCGCACCGGGTCCTGCTCGTTGCGCAGCCGCCCCATTTCCTCCAGTACGAAGGCGACGGCCGCCGGGTCGCCGGAGCGGGCGGCGTTGCGGATGAGCAAGGGCCAGGCATCCGCGCGGTCTTCGGCGGCCGGACGGCGGGTGGCCTCGATGAGCCGCTCGCGCACTTCGGCGACGGGCAGGAAGGACTCGGCGAGCAGCAGAGTCTTCCATGTGGCGCCGCGTTCGCGCGCGACGGCGCCCATCCGCCGGGCCTCCTCGGCGACAGCACTGCGAGGCAGTACTCCGAGGATGACCGTGTCGAGGACGACGTGTCCGCCTCCGCGGCCTTCCTGCGTGGCCCGGTAGAAGGCGTGGCGCCGCGCGGGAGGCAGGGCCTTCACGAGCGGATCGAGGCCGCCCCAGTCGGCCAGGACGCCGGCGTACGCGGCGAGTTCGGGTGCACCGGAACGGGCCAGCCTGTGCAGCACGGCGCGGCTCAGGGCCCTTCTGCGGCGCGCGGCGATTCCGGCGAGCGTGAGCAGCAGCCTCAGCAGCCCGCTCGGGTCGGCCTTCGCGAACTCCCCCAGCGAGTCGTGCAGTTGGTACGGCAACGTGGGAGGCCCGAAGCGCTCCAGCAGGTCGAGTACGCGCAGGGGCTCCGCTCGGGCGGTGGCGGCCACGCCCGGCGTGTACCGGGCCCACCAGGTGGCGCGCAACGCCTCGGGCAGCGCCGTCAACTCCCGCTCCGCGACGTCGAGAAGGGGGCCAGGGTGCCGCTTGGCGAGCGCCTTCCAGCCGGTGACGGCATGGAAGAGGTCGGGAAGCAGCCGGGCGACCGTCTCCGGAGTGCATCCGGGCACCAGCCGCGCCGCCTCCGCGTCACCCCAGTCGTGCCGCACCGCGTCCACCAGCCGCTCGGCGAGCGCAATGCGCCGGCCGGCGACGATCGCACGCAGCAGCTCTCTGCGGATCACCTCCGGGGCGTCGTCGAGCGCCGACTCGTAGGCGGAGTCAGCCACATGGAGGCTCTCGGCGACCCGCTGGGCGTGTCCGCGCACGAACGCGTCCGGATCGGCGAGGCGGTCCGCGATCCACTCGACGTCCTGGCCCACGGAAGCGGCCACGACAGCGATCCCGCGTTCGTAAGGGCCGCGCGTTTCGAGCTCCTCCAGCACCGGTCGCAGCGCGGCCGTCTCCTTGACCCGCCGGGCGAGCTCGCGCATGCGCTGGGGGTACGCGAGCGGGTCGAGGGCGTGCAGCAGCCCTTCGACGTGCTGCTCGGCATGCTGGTGCTCGGAAGTGCGGGTCATACAGGGATTCTGTCTGCTGGATGCCGTACGGCGTACTGATTTCCCGGCGGCCGCCGGGGCGCCCCCAGCAGTTCGCGGGCGGGGAGGGGGCGGAGCGGCTGGATTCGAACCAGCGTGTTCCGGTTTTGGAGACCAGCGCGCCTGCCTCTGCGCTACGGCCCCGCCCTTGCGGCCGAGCGTAATGCCTCAGCCAGGCGGATGGGTCCCACCGCACGCGTCCCCGTCGGGCGGCTCGGCGGGGGCGGTCCGGTGGACGCTGCGTACGGCGGCGACGTCCGCCGGAACGAGCGGCGCGGGAACGTGCGCGCTGCAGGCATCCAGGCGCCGCTTGATGCTCGCCGCGATGCCCTGTCCGAGCACGAACCGCGTGGCCGTGACCGCGCGCGGTGCCGTGTCGAGGAGCCGGTGCGCCTCGCGGCTGCGCATGCCCGTGTGGCTGAGGACGAGGTGGGTGAGGCGGTGTTCACCATCGGCGAGCACATAGGCCATCGCCTCGACGGCGGCGAGGTCGACGCGGTTGTCGTCCGCCCCGAGCACGGCGGCGGCCCGCACCCGGCCGAGGTCGAGCAACGCGACCCCTGCCGCGGTCGCAGCGGTTCACCAACCGGGCGGCGCTCTCGGGCCCGATGCCGTTACTGGCGACCGAGAGCCGAGACAGCCGTCCGTACGGCGCACGGTCCAGGGCGGCGGCGAGGTGCTGCGTACCGGCGTCACCCAACCGGGCGGCGGACACGTACAGTTCGTCGATCGCGCCGGCGGCGATCAGGGCGGCCAACGCGGCCGCGCCCTGCACACCCAGCGGGTTGCCGCCGATGAACAGCCGCTCGATGCGGCGACCGTTGTCCGCCGCAGCGAGCAGCGCGTCAACGAGGACGACCGTGCCCGCCGCGTCGAGCCCGGTCTGCACGAGGTCGAGCGTGCGCAACGCGCGTGCCGCCTCGATGAGTTCGGCCGCCGCCCGTCCTCCCCCGCTGCCCAGCGGATTGCGCTTGAGCCAGACGCCGGTGACGACGCTCGGCGAGGCTCGCAGGTTGTCGGCGATCCGGCAGGCACCACCAGCCGTGATGCCGTTGCACCCGAGGTAGAGCGTCTCGGCGGCCGTGCCGCCCGCCACCGCCGCAGCACCCTCGTCGCCGAGCCCATCGGTGCCGAGCAGCAAGTGCCGTACGGGAGACGCACTTTGCGACATCGCCTCGGCCACGAGTACCGCGCCCCGGACACCCAGGCTCTGCTTGCACAGGTCGAGGCGGCCGTCGGGCAGCGCGGTGCCGGCCGTGAAGTCGAGCCGCTCCCCCGCCGGGCGGCCGTCGCGCAACCAGTCGAGCAGCGGCGTCAGTTCGGCCACCGGACGCGGCACGACGGAAGGCACTCCGGCAAAGACTCGCACCGATGCCTCCTCGCGCCCCCTCACCACGCAGCCTCCCGGTAGTCCTTGAGGAACACCCCGGACACGGGCGCGCCCGCCTCCCCGCGCACGATCGGGTCGTACACGCGCGCCGCCCCGTCGACGATGTCCAGCGGCGTCCGGAACCCGGCGTCCGCCATCCGCGCCTTCTTCGGGGCAGGGTTCTCGTCGGTGATCCAGCCGGTGTCCACGGCGCACATGTGCACGCCCTGCTCGGCCAGTTCGGCGGAACTCGTGCGGGTGAGCATGTTGAGGGCGGCCTTGGCCATATTGGTGTGCGGGTGCCCCGCCATCTTGTTGCGTACGGCGAAACGGCCCTCGACCGCCGTCACGTTGACCACATAGCGGCGCGGATGCGGCGACGCCAGCAGCAGCGGCAGCAGCCGGTCGCAGAGCAGTGTCGGGGCCAGGGCGTTGACGAGCTGGGTCTCCAGGACCTCGGCCGGGTCGAGTTGGCCCAGTCTCGCCGACCAGGAGTTGTCCGGCGACGGATCGGGCAGCAGCCCCGCCTCGTCGGCCTCCCGCAAGGCCAGGGGGAGCGCCGCCGAACGGGTCCCCAACGCCCGCAGGGGCGTGAACCCAGGAGCCTCCCGGGCCCCTTCGGGCAGTCCGGGCAACTCCCCGGCAGCCAGCAGGGCGTACGACTCGACGGGCCTGCGCACCGTCTGCGCCGCGTTGTTCACGAGAATGTCGAGCGGCTCCCCTTCATGCCTCAACTGCTCGCACAGCCCGAGGACTTGGCGCGGATCACGCAGATCGACGGCGAGTACGGTCAACCGGTCGCGCCACTTCTCGCTGCCCGGCTCGGCCCAGAACCGTCGCACGGTGTCGTGCGGGAACCGGCTGGTGACGAGGAGTTCGGCGCCGTCCCTCAGCATCATCAGAGCCAGCTGGAAACCGATCTTGACCCTGCCGCCGGTCAGCAGGGCGCGGCGGCCGCTCAGATCGGTGCGGAGCGCCCGCCGGGCCGCGTTCTCGGCGGCGCACTCGGGGCACAGCCGGTGGTAGAAGGGGTCGACCTGTCGGTAAGGCGTCTTGCAGACGTAGCAGGCACGTGGTTTCCGGAAGACGCCGCCGGGGCCGGGGCGTGAACCGGGGCTGGGGCGTGAACCAAGGCTGGGATCGAGACCAGGGCCAAGATCGGGGGCGAGGCCGGAACCGGGGTCGATGCCCGAGCCGGGGTCGGACCCGGCGCCGAGGCCCGCGCCGGCGGCGAGACCGTCGATGGCGTCGGCGTCGGGGCCGCGACCAGTGGTCGTGAGCGGTGCGTCCTCGCGCCGGTCGAGCGCCCCGGTCGCGGTCGCGGCCATCACGGCCGCGTCGGCGGCGGACACTTCCGCTCCGCGCGCCTTGCGCCGACGCAGCCTGCCGTCGCGCGCGAAGGACACGGCGACCTGCTCGGCCCGCAGCCGTACCGGGTCGTCGACGGGCAACGCCCGCAGCCTGCCGACCGTACGGTGGAAGGCCACCAGCTCCTCCTCGGTGATCGCGTCACCATCGCCCATGTCCCACCCCTGTGTGCTTCGCGGTGGATCAGGCCGGATTCGAACCGACGTAGCCTTCATGCGGTGAAGGAGCGCCTGCCTCTGCGCGACTGACCCGTAGGACACGGTCCGGACGACCGGATTCGAACCGGCGTGACCGCCTTGAGAGGGCGGCGAGTCTGCCTCTGCTCTACGTCCGGATGTGCCGGCAGGATCTTAGCCACACGCCTATTTGGACGCCCACCGATTTACCGGCCACGCTGGCACGGCAGGCACGGCAGGCACGGCAGGCACGGCAGGCACGGCAGACCAGTGAAGCGGCGGCCGCCTGCTCAGTCCTGCGTGCGCCGCAGGCTCAGCCGTTCCTTTTCGGAGAGGCCACCCCAGACTCCGAAGCGCTCGTCGTTGTTGAGGGCGTACTCCAGGCACGCCGAACGCATCTGGCACATACCGCAGATGCGCTTCGCCTCGCGTACGGAGCTGCCCGGCTCGGGGAAGAAGAACTCGGCCCCCGTCTGTGCGCACAGCGCCTGCTCGTGCCAGGCGACGTCCGGCGGGGTGATCGTTTCGATGTGCATGGGCGAGATCGTGCCGTGCGACGAAAAACGTTCGATCAACGCCGGATCAACGCCGTGCACCCAAGCCTCACGCCGCCCCTCGATGGTTGCCCGCCGCGCACCGGAGCGCACGGCGGCGCGCGCGGCGCGCGAGGACTTGGTGGATCCGACTGGTCACGTGAGGTGACGGCGTCCGTCGCTGCGGCGGGCGGCCGCGCTGCGGCAGCGATTGTCAGTGGGCGGTGCAAGACTCGGCAGAGCAGGCAACGGGACCCCTCAAAGGAGGGCAATGATGCTCACCACCCGTTTTGTCACCGGCGCCCCCAACTGGATCGATGTCGGCACGTCCGACATCGACGGCGCCATCTCCTTCTACGGCGGCCTCTTCGGCTGGCAGTTCCAGTCGGCGGGACCGGACGCCGGCGGCTACGGCTTCTTCCAGCTCGCCGGAAAGACCGCGGCGGGCGGCATGCAGACCACGCCGGAACAGGGCCCGCCGTCCTGGACCGTGTACTTCCAGACCCCCGACGCGGACGCCACGGCGAAGGCGGCCGAGCAGGCCAGGGGCTCCGTTCTCATGCAGCCCATGGACGTGATGGGCCAGGGGCACATGGCGATTCTCGCGGACAGGGCGGGCGCGCACTTCGGTCTCTGGCAGCCCGGCCGGACCAAGGGGATCGAGGTGGCGGGTGATCCGGGCTCGCTGTGCTGGGTCGAGCTGTACACACCGGACATCGCCTCGGCTGCCGCGTTCTACGACTCCACGTTCGGCTGGGGCACCTCGGCCGCACCCTTCCCGGGTGGCACCTACACCTGTGTGAACCCGGCGGGGGCCGAGGAGGAGGACATGTTCGGCGGCTTCGTCCCGCTCGCCGACGACCCGGCCGAGGCGGACTCCGGTGCGTACTGGCTGCCGTACTTCGAGGTCGAGGACACGGACGCCGCGGTCGCCAAGGCCCAGGAGTCGGGCGGCGCGGTCCTCGTGCCCGCCACGGACATGGAGGGCGTCGGCCGTATGGCGAGGCTCGCCGACCCGTACGGGGCCAGGTTCGCCGTGATCAAGAGCGCGTCACAGCAGGGCTGAGCCGGACATCGGCCGGGCCCCGCCGCGTCGGGGTCCGGCCGTTGCGCTGTTCCGGGGCGGGGCCTATCCGCTGTTCCAGGGCCGGGCCGTGCCGCTGTCCCCGGGTCGGGGGCCGGTCAGCCGTCCCAAGGTTCGGCCGGTCCGCCGTTTCAGGATCCGGCCGGTCCACCGTTTCAGGATCCGGCCGGTCCACCGTTTCAGGATCCGGCCGGTCCACCGTTTCAGGATCCGGCCGGTCCACCGCCCCCTCCGACTCGCTTCCTCAACACCCCATCCAGCCTTCACCTTCTGAACGCGAGGAGTTTTCGAGAGCGCTCTCAGTCATAACCCTTGACGGTTCAACTCCCCCTGGGAACAGTGGTGGACCGCAGGGACCGGCCTTCCCCACAGGGCCATGGTTCTCCCCTGCCTCCCCCCACATCCAGGAGGTCTGCCGTGATATCACGCCGCCTGTTCCTGACCGGAGCCGCCGCAGCCACGACCGCTGCCACCTACCCCGTATGGGGCAGCGCTCTCAGCCCCAGCGCCAAGGCCGCACCCGCGACCTGCCAACTCGCCCTGCGCAACGCCTCGTTGCCGGGCACCGTCCGGGCGTACGTCACCGGGCACGAGCAGGCCACCGGCAACTGGATCCTGCTGCGGTCCGACGGCAGCGTCTACCGGCCGAGCTCGCCGTCGGCGCCACAGACACCGCTGCCCGTCGACTGTTCCATCCCGCTCGGCGCCGCAGGCTCGGCACCCAAGGTCCTGACACTCCCTCAGATGTACGGCGCCCGGATCTACTTCGTGCGCGACAACACCCTCTCGTTCTTCCTCAACCCCGGCCCCGCCCTGGTGGAGCCGGCCTTCGCCACGGCCGCCGACGCCAACTACGGCAGGACGTGGTCGTTCTGCGAGTTCACGTTCAACAGCGATCAGTTGTACGCGAACATCAGCTACGTCGACCTGGTGACCGCCCTGCCGATCGGTCTGACCCTGGAGGGCGACGCCACGCACACCGTCGCCCCGCTGCCCAACGGCGCCCTGGACAAGATCGCCTCGGGCCTCACGGCGCAGGCCGCCAAGGACGGCCAGCCGTGGGACAAGCTCGTCATCCGGGGCTCCGACGGCAAGGTGCTGCGCGTCATCTCCCCGCAGAACCTGATGGCCCCCTACTTCGACCGGCCCGAGCAGATGCCCTTCCGGTCCGTCTGGGACAGCTACATCGACCAGGTGTGGGCGAAGTACCGGAGCACCGACCTGCGGATCGACCTCCAGGGCGGCCGTGGCGTGTTCACCGGCCGGGTCAGCGGCGACACACTCACCTTCACCGGCGGGCACACGTTCACCAAGCCGACCTCGAAGGACATCTTCACCTGCAACCACGGCCCGTTCGCCAACAACCCCGGCGACCCCGACGACAAGAAGGGCCTGCTCGCCCGGCTCGCCGCCGGCTTCAACCGCTCGATCATGCTCACCCACCCCTCCCAGCCGAACGGCACGAGCACCGCCGACTACTACCAGGGCACCACCACCAACCACTGGGCCCGAGTCGTCCACGCCAACTCGCCCATCGGGTACGCCTTCCCGTACGACGACGTACGCCCCGACGGTCAGCCGGACGTGTCGGGCGCGGCCCACGACGGCAACCCGCGACGGTTCACGGTGACCGTCGGGGCGTGAGCGCCGGCTGAGCCTCCGGACGCCCGATCCCGGGCGCCCGGGATGCCACAGCTGACACCTGCTGCCCGGCGCCTGGCGGCCGAGCACGGCATCCGACCCGCCCCGATCGGCGATAGCATCAGCGGCAGTACCGGGGACAAGCCCCCACTACTGTCGAGGGGTGAGCACATGACGGCTGGCGCGAACGGGCCGGAGCCGGTACGGCGGCGCGACGCACAGCGCAACCGTGACCTGCTCGTCGCGGCGGCCCGTGCCGTCTTCGCCGAGCAGGGGCTCGATGCGCCGCTCGACGTGATCGCCCGGCGGGCCGGGGTGGGAAACGCCACGCTGTACCGGAACTTTCCCACCCGTGCCGCGCTCGTGGACGAGGTCTTCCAAGACGCACTGACCGGGACCATGGCCGCCGGGGAGCAGGCCCGGACCGTCGAGGACGGCTGGACGGGTCTGCTGGGTTACCTGGAAGCCGTCTTCGCCGGGCTGGCCGCGGACCGTGGCACGAACGACCTGATGACCACGCATCTGGAGGGGGTCGCGTCGCTGGAGGCCGTGCACGCCCACAACCGGGAGACCGTGGACGTACTGCTGCGCCGCGGACGCGGCCAGGGCACCGTGCGCGCCGACATCACCACCGAGGACCTGCTTCTCGCGCTGGCCGCGCTCGGCCGCACCGTCCCGGCGCTCACCGTCGCGGACCCCGACGCGTGGCGCCGCCCGCTCGCCCTCTTCCTCGACGGACTGCGCCCCTCCCCTGCCATGTCGAAGCTGCCGCAACCCCCGCTCACCGCAGCCCAACTAAGCACAGTTCTGACCGAGTTGGGCCCGCACCAGGACTGACGGGAGCGCGTCGACACGATCCGGACGAAGGCGCCCGGGAAGACGGCTAGGCGGAGGCCCGTCGTACGAGTGTGGTCGGCAGCACCACACTGGAGGGCAGGCCCGCCTGCGCCGCCCCGCGGTCGAGGCCACGCAGCAGCAGACGGGCCATCAACTTGCCCATTTCCTCTATGTCCTGACGGACCGTCGTGAGCGGTGGGTCGGTCTGCTCGGCGACCGGCAGCACGTCGTCGAAGCCGATCACGGCGACGTCGTCGGGCACGCGCCGCCCCTGGTCGCGAAGGACGCGCAGGGCGCCGGAGGCCGTCAGATCGTTCGCGGCGAAGACGGCGTCCACGTCCGGGCAGTTTTCGAGCAGCTCCCGCATCGCCCGCTCGCCGCCCGTGGGCGTGAAGTCGCCCTGAACGACGAGCCGCGGGTCGGCGTCGACCATGACGTCCCGGAACCCGTCGAGCCGGTCGACCGCCGAGGTCTGGTCGAGGGGGCCGGTGATGTGGGCGATGCGCGTCCGGCCGAGTTCGACGAGATGGCGTACGGCGTCGCGGGCGCCGCCACGGTTGTCGCTGTCCACGTAGACCGCGCCGCGCATGCCTTCGCCCCAGCCCGGCCGCCCGCCGAACACGGTGGGCACACCGGCGCCGTGGATCAGGCCCGGCAGCGGGTCGTCGAGGTGGAGCGAGAAGACGAGCGCTCCGTCCACGTGTCCGCCGGCGAGATAGCGGCCCACGCGTGCGTAGTCGTCGCGCCCCTCCGTGAGCAGCAGCACCAGCTGTGAGTCGTGAGCGGTCAACTCCTTGCTGATTCCCCGGAGTTGGAGTGCGAAGAAGGGGTCGGCGAAGACCCGGGGCTCCGGTTCGGCGATCACCACGGCCACGGCGTCGTGGCGCCGGGTGACCAGGCTGCGCGCGGCCTGGTTGGGCACGTATCCGAGTTCTTCGACGGCTCTTCTGACGCGCTCCACGAGGGGCTCGCGCACCCCGTCGCCCCCGTTGACGACCCGCGACACGGTGGCCCGGGAGACCCCGGCCCGCGCGGCCACCGCCTCCAGCGTGGGGCGCGGCTCTGTCGTCGACTCGGTCACCTCGGGGCTCCTCAGCGGGTGGCGGTTGTGGATCAGGATAGCCGCCGTCCTGCGTGCGGTGAGAGCGCTCCCGGCGCGAAGCCCGCCTCGCCGAAATCGTGTTGCGCGGACCGTGCGGCACCTCGTGCCCGGCACGGTCACGCCTGGCCCCGGCCGAGCCCGGGACTCCTACTGGTCCGTGTGCCTGGCCCGGCTCGGCTGCACCCGCTTCGGCTCGCCCGGCATCTTCGGGTACTCGGGCGGGTACGGCAGGTCGCCCAGGCCGTGGTCGTGCTCGTCCCGGCTGGCGAGTTCGAGCAGCGCCTCCAGGGAGAAGGCATGGTCGTCCATGTCGGCGTGCACGTCGCCGAGTTCGGCAAAGCGCGCGGGCATGGTCGCCAGGTCGAAGTCCCGGGGCCTGGCGTCCTCCACCTCGTCCCAGCTCAGCGGGGCGGAGACGGGGGCGTGCGGCCGGGGGCGCACGGAGTAGGCGGAGGCGATGGTGCGGTCGCGCGCGGTCTGGTTGTAGTCGACGAAGATCTTCTCGCCGCGTTCCTCCTTCCACCAGTGCGTCGTCACCTGGTCGGGCATCCGGCGCTCCAGTTCGCGCCCGACGGCGATCGCGGCCCGGCGTACCTGGGTGAAGGTCCAGCGCGGCTCGATCGGCACGAAGACGTGCAGGCCACGGCCGCCGGACGTCTTGGGCCAGCCGCGCAGACCGCCGTACTCGTGGAGGACTTCGCGCAGTTCATGGGCGGCGCGGACGGCGTCGGTGTAGTCCGTGCCGGGCTGCGGATCGAGGTCGATACGGAGTTCGTCGGGGCTGTCGACGTCGTCGCGGCGTACCGGCCACGGGTGGAAGGTGAGTGTGCCGAACTGGGCGGCCCACAGGACGGCGGCGGGCTCGGTCGGGCACATCTCGTCGGCGCTGCGGCCGCTGGGGAAGGTGATGTGGGCGGTCGGGATCCAGTCGGGCATGTTCTTCGGCGCCCGCTTCTGGAAGAAGGACTCGCCGGCCACGCCGTCCGGGTAGCGCTCCAGGGTGGTGGGGCGGTTGCGCAGCGCGCGCAGGATGCCGTCGCCGACCGCCAGGTAGTACTGGGCGAGGTCCAGCTTCGTGAAGCCGCGCTCCGGGAAGAAGATCTTGTCCGGACTGGACAGCCGTATCGTCCTGCCGGCCGTCTCCAGTTCCACCGCATCGCCCATGCGAGCCACGGTAGGCGTATCGCTTATACATCGCATACCGGGCGAAATTCTGCGAACCGCAGCAGAATCGGACCATGGATCTGCCGGTGATGCCGCCCGTGAAGCCGATGCTCGCCAAGTCCGTGGCGAAGATCCCGCCGGACATGCAGTACGAGGCGAAGTGGGACGGGTTCCGGGCGATCGTGTTCCGCGACGGGGACGAGGTCGAGCTCGGCAGCCGTACCGGCAAGACGCTGACCAGGTATTTTCCTGAGCTCGTGGCCGCACTGAAGGAGCGGCTGCCGGGGCGCTGCGTGATGGACGGGGAGATCGTGATCGCCCGGGAGGGCCGGCTCGACTTCGACGCGCTCACCGAGCGCATCCACCCGGCGGACTCCCGGGTGCGGATGCTGGCCGAGAGGAACCCGACCTCGTTCGTGGCCTTCGACCTGCTGGCGCTGGCCGACGAGTCCCTGCTCGACGTCCCGCTGGGCGACCGGCGCGCCCTGCTGGTGATGGCTCTGTCGGGGGTGACGGCACCAGTCCACCTGGCGCCCGCGACGACGGACCGCGAGGTGGCCGAGCGGTGGTTCGAGCAGTACGAGGGGGCGGGCCTCGACGGGGTCGTCGCCAAGCCGCTGACCCTGCGCTACCGCCAGGACGAACGTGCCATGTTCAAGATCAAGCACGAGCGCACGGCGGACGTCGTCGTCGCCGGATACCGCCTCCACAAGAGCGGGCCCGTCGTCGGCTCCCTGCTGCTCGGTCTGTACGACGCCGACGGCACCCTTCAGCACGTGGGGGTGAGCGCCGCGTTCCCGATGAAGCGGCGCGCGGAGCTGGTGGAGGAGCTGGAGCCGCTGCGGCTGGAGGATGTCGGGCGGCATCCGTGGGCCGCCTGGTCGGATGAGGCCGCGCACGAGACGGCGCGGCTGCCGGGGGCGCCCAGCCGGTGGTCCACCAAGAAGGACTTCTCCTGGGTGCCGCTGCGGCCCGAGCTGGCGGCCGAGGTGGCGTACGACCACATGGAGAACGGCGTCCGCTTCCGCCACACGGCCCGCTTCCGCCGCTGGCGCCCCGACCGTACGGCCGAGAGCTGCACCTACAGCCAGCTCGAGGAGCCGGTCGGTTACGACCTCGCGGAGGTCTTCGGCCCGCAGGACTGATCGCCTCCGCCCCGCTCCCACCCCTGCCGCATGGTCGCGCTGAGCCGATCGGCCTACCCACCGCGCACAATCAGAACCGATCGGGTATGGCCATCAAAGAGCGTATAAGCGCACAATGAACGACACAGGACAGGGTGGCAGGGTGGCCATGAGACAGGTGGCGCGGGTGCGGCGTAGTGCGATGACGGCAGCGCTGCTGACCGCGGCGGTGGTGGGCTCGTTGAGCACGGGCTGCACCGTGCGTGGTGGCGGAGTCGACGACGGGCGCGGCCGGGGACAGGGCCAGGGGGAGAGCGAGGGTACGGGGCAGGACAACAGGACGGCGCCGAGCGGCGGTTCGGTCCTCGCGGTGAAGATCGACAACGTGAGTGCGGCCCGCCCCCAGACGGGTCTGGACGCGGCCGACATCGTGTACGCGGAGCAGGTCGAGGGCGGTCTGAGCCGGCTGATGGCGGTGTACGCGACCCAGCTGCCGAAGTCCGTCGGGCCGGTGCGCAGTGCCCGCGAGTCCGATCTGGAGCTGCTGCGCCAGTTCGACGACCCGACGCTGGCGTTCTCCGGGGCGCAGCACAAGCTCCTGCCACTGATCGACAAGGCGCCGCTGCACGCGCGGCCGGCGGACAGCGGGACCGACGGCTTCTACCGGGGCGCGGACAAGCCCGCTCCGCACAATCTCTATCTCCACCCCCAGCAGCTGGTGGGGACCGCGGCAGGCTCCGGGGCCCTGACGACGGGCTTCCACTACGGTGCGGCGCCCGCGGGCGGCAGCCCGGAGAGCGAGCGCACGGTCCGCTTCCCCTCGGCCCGCTTCACCTTCACCTGGTCCACGAGCCGGTCGCGCTGGCTGGTGTCGATGGACGGGACGCCGACGGTCCTGACGTCGGGGAAGCGGGTGGCTCCCGCGACCGTGGTGGTGCAGCACGTGAAGGTGCGCGCGTCGAAGTTCCACGACTACCTGGGCAACAACACGCCGTACACGGAGACCGTGGGTGCGGGGAAGGCCGAGGTGCTGCGCGACGGACAGGTTTTCGACGTCGGCTGGAAGCGCGCGACGGCCACGGGCGGCACCGAGTTCACGACGGCGGACGGAGCGCCGATGAACTTCGCGAAGGGCCAGGTGTGGGTGATCTTCGCGAAGGCGTGAGCCAGGAGAAGGCGGGAAGCGGCACGCGAGGTCAGCGCTGGGTGACGAGGGGATCCGCGGGAGCGGGGTTGCGGAGCCCCTCGGCGGCGTCGGAGACGCGCTGGATGAGATCGAAGAAGACGCCCTGCTCCTCCGCGGAGAGCGGGGCCAGGAAGACCTGGTTCATCCGGGCCGTCCGCACGGTGAGCTTGCGGTGCGTACGCGTTCCCTCGTCCGTCAGGCGGAGCAGGAAGCGGCGGCCGTCCTGCGGGTCGCGCACCTTGTCGAGCAGCCCGCGACGGCCGAGCCTGCTGATCACCTCGGCGATGGTCGACCGGTCCAGGCCCACGCGCTCCCCCACGGTCCGCTGGTCGAGGCCCGGCTCCGCGACGAGCGCGTTCAGGACCGCGAACTGCGGTGACGTGATCTCCTCCGACACCATCGCGTTCCAGAGCAGGTAGTGCGCCTGCTGCAGCCGCCGGGCCAGGTGCCCGGGGTGCGTGGACAGGTCCACCGCGGCCATGTGCGCTCCTCAGCTCCGGGTACGCGCCGCACCTCGCCGCGCGTCGGGTTCGTTTCGTCGGTGTACTGATTCGTTGGTGTACTGAACGATACAAGGATGCACCTCACCCTGTCTCCTACGTGGCATGGAGACTCTCACCTGCACATTCATTCGGGGTCTTGACTGCCAGGAGATCCGGTGGCAGCGTGTTTGAAACCTCGGATAAATAATCAGTGCCCTGACTAAATGCGGTGCTGGACGCTCGGTAGAGATGGGGCTTCACGGATGGACAAGGTGGTCGCCACAGCCGTTGAGGCCGTGGCCGATGTGCCGGACGGTGCGACGCTCGCCGTGGGCGGGTTCGGACTGAGCGGTGTGCCGAACGTGCTGATCCAGGCTCTGTACGAGCGGGGAATCTCCGGTCTGGGCGTGGTCTCCAACAACTGCGGGGCGATGGAGTCCGGTCTCGCGGTGCTGCTGGCGGCGGGGCGGATCGCCCGGGTGACCGGCTCCTACATCGGCGCGAACAAGGAGTTCGCCCGGCAGTACCTGGCCGGGGAGCTGGAAGTCGAGATGATCCCCCAGGGCACGCTGGCCGAACGGCTGCGCGCGGGCGGGGCCGGGATTCCGGCCTTCTACACCCCCGCCGGGGTGGGCACCCAGGTCGCCGACGGCGGGCTGCCGTGGCGCTACGACGGCTCCGGCGGGGTCGCGGTGGCGTCGCCGCCCAAGGAGGTGCGGGAGTTCGACGGCACCGAGTACGTGCTGGAGCGCGGCATCCGCACCGACTTCGCGCTGGTACGCGCCTGGAAGGGCGACCGGCACGGCAACCTGGTCTTCAACAAGTCCTCCCGCAACTTCAACCCCCTCGCCGCGATGGCCGGGCGCGTGACGATCGCGGAGGTCGAGGAGCTCGTGGAGCCCGGGGAGATCGACCCGGACGCGGTGCACCTGCCGGGAATCTTCGTGCAGCGGGTGGTCGCGCTCACGGCGGAGCAGGCAGGCGCGAAGATGATCGAACGGCGCACGGTTTCCGCGCCCGCGGCACAAGGGACGGTGGGTGCCTGATGGCCTGGACACGCGAGGAGATGGCGGCGCGCGCCGCGCGAGAGCTCCGGGACGGGCAGTACGTCAACCTCGGCATCGGCCTGCCGACGCTGATCCCCAACTACCTCCCCGACGATGTCGAGGTGATCCTGGAGTCGGAGAACGGCATCCTGGGCACCGGCCCCTACCCCACCGACGAACAGGTCGACCCGGACCTGATCAACGCGGGCAAGGAGACCGTCACCGTGCTGCCGGGCGCCTCCTTCTTCGACTCGGCGCTCTCCTTCGGGATGATCCGCGGCGGGCACATCGACGTCGCCGTCCTGGGTGCCATGCAGGTCTCCGCGGCCGGGGACCTCGCCAACTGGGCCATCCCCGGCAAGCTGATCACCGGCATCGGCGGGGCGATGGACCTGGTGCACGGCGCCCGCACCGTCATCGTGGTGATGACGCACACCGCCAAGGACGGCAGCCCGAAGATCCTTCAGGAGTGCGCCCTGCCGCTGACGGGCCAGGCCTGCGTCAACCGGATCATCACCGACCTCGGCGTCCTCGACGTCACCGCCGACGGTCTGCTCCTGGTGGAGTGCGCGCCGGGCGTGAGCATCGAGGACATCATCGCCAAGACCGACGCCAAGCTGACCGTTGCGGAGGACCTGCAGTGAAGGACGTCTACATCGTCGATGCCGTGCGCACGCCGATCGGCCGTTACAACGGCGCCCTGTCGAGCGTGCGCCCGGACGACCTGGCCGCCCACGCCATTCGCGAACTCCTCGCCCGTACACCGAAGTTGGACCCGTCCCGGATCGAGGACGTGTACTTCGGCAACGCCAACGGCGCCGGTGAGGAGAACCGCAACGTGGGCCGGATGGCCGCCCTCCTCGCGGGGCTGCCCACCTCGGTGCCGGGCGTGACCGTCAACCGGCTGTGCGCCTCCGGCCTGGAGGCGGTCATCCAGGCCGCGCGCGCCATCGCGGTCGGCGACGCCCACATCGCGCTCGCGGGCGGGGTGGAGTCCATGACCCGGGCCCCCTACGTACTGCCCAAGAACGACAGGCCCTTCCCCGCCGGGCACGCCGAGCTGTACTCGACCACGCTGGGCTGGCGCATGGTCAACCCGAGGATGGATCCGCAGTGGACGATCCCGCTCGGCGAGTCCGCGGAACTGATCGCCGACAAGCACAAGATCAGCCGCGAGCAGCAGGACGAGTTCGCCCTCAACAGCCACCGCAAGGCGGCCGCCGCCCAGCAGACGGGCCTGTTCGACGCCGAGCTCGCGCCGGTGACGATCCCGCAGCGCAAGGGCGACCCGGTGGTCGTCGGCGCCGACGAGAGCGTACGACCGGACGGCTCCCTGGCGGCGATGGCCAAGCTCAAGCCGTCCTTCCGCACCGAGAACGGAACGGTCACCGCGGGCAACGCCTCCCCCCTCAACGACGGCGCCGCCGCCCTGCTCCTGGTCGACGAGGACGGGCTGAATGCGACCGGCCGCGAACCCCTGGCCCGCGTCTCGGCGACCGGCGTCTCCGCGATCGACCCGCAGTACTTCGGCCTCGCCCCCGTCGAAGCCGTCAACCGAGCCCTGGCCAAGGCGGGCAAGGGATTTGACGACCTGTCAACTCTTGAGCTGAACGAGGCCTTCGCCGCTCAGGTGCTCGGCTGCGTGGCCGAGTGGCCCGAGTTCGACCCCGCGATTCTCAACCCCCGGGGCGGCGCGATCGCCCTGGGCCACCCGCTCGGCGCGTCCGGCGCCCGGCTCGCCGGGACCGTCGCCCACCAACTCGCCCGCCAGGGCGGCGGAGTCGGCGTCGCCGCCCTCTGCATCGGTGTCGGCCAGGGCCTCGCCCTCGTCCTCGAACGCTGAAGGAAGCACCAGGAACCCCCATGACTCTCACACAAGCCGACATCGACCTGGAGATCGCGGCCGAGCACGCCGCGTACGAGAAGCGCCTCGCCGACGGCGCCCCCGTCGAGCACCAGCCGCGCCGCGACTACGCGCCGTACCGCTCCTCGGTGCTGCGGCACCCCAAGCAGCCGCCGATCACCATCGACGTGAGCAAGGACCCGGAGCTGGTGGAGCTGTCCTCCCCCGCCTTCGGGGAGCGGGACATCACCGAGATCGACAACGACCTCACCCGGCAGCACCAGGGCGAGCCGATCGGCGAGCGCATCACCGTCTCCGGACGGGTCCTCGATCGCGACGGGCGCCCCGTCCGCGGTCAGCTGGTCGAGGTCTGGCAGGCGAACTCCGCCGGCCGCTACGCCCACCAGCGCGAGCAGCACGACGCCCCGCTGGACCCGAACTTCACCGGCGTGGGCCGCACGCTGACGGACGACAGCGGCTTCTACCACTTCACCACCGTCCAGCCGGGCCCCTACCCGTGGCGTCAGCACGTCAACGCCTGGCGACCGGCCCACATCCACTTCTCGCTGTTCGGTTCGGCCTTCACACAGCGGCTCGTGACACAGATGTACTTCCCGAGCGACCCGCTGTTCCCCTACGACCCGATCATCCAGTCCGTGACGGACGACGCGGCCCGGCAGCGGCTGGTGGCGACCTACGACCACAGCCTGTCGGTGCCCGAGTTCTCGATGGGCTACCACTGGGACATCGTGCTCGACGGGCCGACCGCCACCTGGATCGAAGAAGGGCGCTGACCCGCCATGACGAAGATCGACACGACCAGGCCGGAGACCGTGCTGCCCACGCCCTCGCACACGGTCGGCCCCTTCTACGGCCACGCGCTGCCCTTCCCCGGCGGCGGTGACATCGCGCCCCTCGGCCACCCGGACACCCTCACCCTGCGCGGATACGTGTACGACGGCGACGGCAATCCGCTGCCGGACGCCTTCCTGGAGCTGTGGGGACCCGACACGGACGGCACCCTGTCCACGGTCGACGGCTCGATCAGGCGCGACGCCGCGACGGGGGGCTATCTGGGCCGCAACGGCGTGGAGTTCACCGGCTGGGGACGCGTGCAGGTCGACGCCAACGGGCACTGGACCGCGCACACTTTGCGGCCCGGAGCACGCGGACACAGCGCGCCGTACATCAGCGTGTGCGTGTTCGCCCGCGGTCTGCTCGTGCACCTGTTCACCCGGATCTACCTGCCGGGCGACGAGGCGGCGCACGCCACGGACCCCTTGCTGTCCCAGCTGGACGAGGAGCGACGCGACACGCTGATCGCCGTACGGGAGGACAGCGGCACGTACCGTTTCGACATCCGCCTTCAGGGCGAAGGCGAAACGGTCTTCCTGGAGTTCGAGTGACCTTCACGTCCGCTCCGTATGCCGACACCGGCCTGCTCGCCCCCGAGTGGGGGCTGTCCGCCGCCGCGTCCGAGACCGGCGACCACGCCTATCTGCGGGCGATGCTCGACGCGGAGGCCGCGCTGACGCGGGCCCAGGCCGCGCTGGGGCTCGCCCCGGCCCAGGCCGCGGCAGCGGTGACCGAGGCAGCCGTTCCGGCGGGCTTCGGCATCCGCTCCCTGGCTGCACGCACCCCGGCCGGTGGCAACCCGGTCATCCCGCTGGTCGCCGACCTGACCGCGGCGGTCGGCGAGGAGTACGGCCCCTACGTCCACCGGGGTGCGACCAGCCAGGACATCATGGACACGGCGACGATGCTGGTCGCCCGGCGCACCCTGGACCTGATCCTCGCCGACCTCGCCCGCACCGCACAGGCACTGGCCCGTTCGGCGGCCGAGCACCGCGACACGGCGATGCCCGGACGCACGCTCACCCAGCACGCCGTACCGACGACGTTCGGGCTGAAGGCGGCCGGCTGGCGCTCACTGGTCCTGGACGCGAGGGACCGCATCACCCGGGTACGGGACGCGCTGCCCGCCCAACTCGGCGGGGCCGCCGGGACCTTGGCGGCCTTCGAGGCGTACGGCGCCGAGGACACCGGCGCGCTGACGGAGGCGTACGCCCTCGAAGTGGGCCTCGCGGCACCGCCGTTGCCCTGGCACACGCTCCGTACACCCGTCGCCGACCTGGCCGGCTGCCTGGCCTTCACGGCGGGGGCGCTGGGCAAGCTCGGCGTGGATGTGCTGACGCTGTCGCGCACCGAGATCGGCGAGGTGGCCGAGGGCAGTGGCGGCGGTTCGTCGACCATGCCGCACAAGGCCAACCCGGTGCGGTCCACGCTCCTCGCGGCGGCCGCCCGGCGGGCCCCGCAGCTCGCGGCCACCCTGTACGGCTCTCTCGCCGCCGAGGACGAGCGGCCGGCCGGGGCCTGGCACGCCGAGTGGGCGCCGCTGCGCGACCTGCTGCGCCTGGTGGGCGGCGCCGCCGGCCATGCCGCCGAGCTCACCGAGGGGCTGCAGGTGCACCCCGCCACGATGCGCCGGAACCTCGACGTGACCCGGGGCCTGATCGTCTCCGAGCGACTGTCCGCGGCGCTGACACCCCTGCTCGGCCGCGCCCGCGCCAAGGAACTGCTCACCGGCCTGGCACGGCGCACCCACACCGAAGGCCGCACGCTCCCCGAACTCCTCGCCGAGGAACCGGAATTGAAGGACGTCGACCTCGACGATCTCACCGACCCCACCCGCTACACCGGCTCCGCCGGGGCCCTCACCGACCGTGCTCTGGAGCGACGTTGACCGACACACTCCTCAACCACCGTGCCGAAGGTCCCGCCTCCGCTCCCCCGCTGTTGCTCGGACCCTCGCTCGGCACCTCCCTCGCCCTGTGGGACCAGGTCGCGCCCGAACTGTCCATCAGCCACCGGGTGGTCCGCTGGGACCTGCCGGGGCACGGTGGCTCCGCGGCCGGCCTGATCGGCCCGGGCGCGACCGTCGGCGACCTCGCCGATCTGGTGCTCGCGCTCGCCGACTCCCTCGGCATCGGGCAATTCGCCTACGCGGGCGTGTCGTTGGGCGGCGCGGTGGGACTGCATCTCGCCGTGCACCACCCTGAGCGGCTGTCGTCCCTGGCGGTGATCTGCTCGTCCGCCCACTTCAACGGCTCGAAGCCGTGGGAGGAGCGGGCGGCTGCCGTACGCGGGGGCGGCCTGGCGGGGCTCGTCGAGTCCGCGAACTCCCGCTGGTTCACGGGTGGTTTCACCGTGCCGCGGCTGGTCGAGGACCAGCGCACCGCGGACCCGGACGCATACGCCGCCTGCTGTGACGCCCTGGCCGCCTTCGACCTCCGCGACCGGCTCCCGGAGATCGCCGCACGCACCCTGCTCATCGCGGGCCGCGAGGACCGGGCGACGCCGCCCCCGCATCTGCGGGAGATCGCGGACGCGGTGCCCGGCGCCACGCTCGTGGAACTTCCCGGGGCTTCTCATCTGGCGCCCGCCCAGTGCCCGGTGGCCGTACTGACCGCGCTGCGGGCCCACCTCACCGGCGGCGCCAAGCGGGGCATGGAGGTGCGGCGCGAGGTGCTCGGCGACGCACACGTGGACCGGGCGCAGGACCGTCAGACGCCCTTCACCGCACGCTTCCAGGACTTCATCTCCCGCTACGCCTGGGGCGAGGTCTGGACCGACCCCACCCTCTCGCGCCGCGAGCGCAGCATGATCACGCTGACGGCGCTGGTCGCGCACGGCCACTACGACGAGCTGGCCATGCATGTACGGGCGGCGCGGCGCAACGGGCTCACCCCGGAGGAGATCGGCGCCGTACTCCTGCAGACCGCGGTGTACTGCGGGGTTCCGGCGGCGAACTCGGCGTTCGCGACGGCGCAGCGGGTGCTGGCCGAGGAGGACGGCAGCGGAGGGTGATCCTGGTGGTCGTAGCTTCAGCAGCATCTCGCGGACGCCTCCGCCGTATGCCTACGGTGGAAACATGTCCACCATCCTGATCACCGGTTCCACCTCCGGCCTCGGCCGTCACGTCGCCTTCGAACTGGTCCGCGCCGGGCACACCGTCCTCGCGCACGGCCGCGACCCGGGCCGCACCGAGCGGCTCGTCGACGAACTGCGCGCCGAGGGCGACGCCCGGGGATTCGTCGCCGATCTGGCTTCGCTGGCCCAGGTCGGCGAGCTGGGTCAACAGGTTGCCGCGGCGCACCCGGACCTGAACGTACTGATCAACAACGCCGGTGTGGGCAGCGGAGCACGCGGCGAGGACCGTGAGCTGAGCTCCGACGGCCATGAACTGCGCCTGGCGGTCAACTACTTGGCCCCCGTCGCCCTCACCCACGCTCTCCTGCCCGTGCTGCGCGCGAACTCCCCCGCCCGCATCGTCAACGTCGGTTCCGCGGGCCAGGAGCCGCTGGACTTCGACGACCCGGAGCTGACCCGCGGCTACAACGGCGTCTCGGCGTACTGCCGCAGCAAGTTCGCACTCGCCGCCCACACGTTCTCGCTCGCCGAGGAGCTGGCGGGCAGCGGCGTCTCGGTGAACGTCCTCCACCCGGCCACGTACATGGACACGACGATGGTCCGCGAGGCAGGTATCAGCCCGTGGTCCACCGTCGCCGACGGCGCGGCGGGCGTACTGGCCCTGGCCGGCCAGGAGTTGGGGACCGGCCGGTACTACGACGGTACGAGCCCGTCGCGGGCGCACGCGGAGACGTACGACCCCGAGGTCCGGGGACGCCTGGCGGCGGTCACGGATCAGCTCCTCAAGAGCTGAACCAGCTCCGGGGCGTGCGTCACCGCAGCCCGCGCCCCGTCGCCAGCACCTCTTCCGCCTTGACCACCAGACCGTCCGCGCCGCACGAACGCGCCAGTGCCAGGCCCTTGTTGAGCTCGGAGACGGACCGCGCGGCGATGCCGTACTCGACGCGTGCTGCCGCGTGTTCGTACTGGCAGGGGGAGGCTTCCAGATAGGCGACCGCCTGGGTGGCCAGCCGTACCGCCTGCTGGCCGGTGGCCAGGGCCGCGGCGCAGCGCAGGGCCTCGCCGATGGCCGTGTCGGTTCCGAAGCGCTCGGCCTGGCGGCGGGCGTCGGCGGCGAGGGCGGCGGCACGCGGCGGGTCGTCGTGGGCGAGCGCCCGGGCGAGGTCCACGGCCCAGGGCGCCAGCACCGTGTTGTGGTGACCGCGGGCGGCGGCCTCCTTCTCGGCCACCTCCAGTTCGTTGACGCCTTCCTTCGTGCGGCCGACGGCGAGCAGCAGCCGGCCGCGTACGGAGCGGGTGTCCGGCAGGACGATCGTGGACGGGTAGGGCGGGGCGAAGCCGTACCGCTCGGCGATCTCCGCGGCCTCGTCGACATGGCCGCGGGCGAGCAGGGTGTCGACGAGTCCGCAGGTCGCGGACCAGTACAGGGGCAGCCCGCGGCCGACGCGCTCGGCCAGCCGCAATGACTCGCGCAGGATGGTCTCGGCGTCCCTGAGACGGCCCTGCCTGCGGTAGGCGAGGCCGAGGAACGCGTGGGCGAGCGCGAGGTGGCCGCCGCTCCACCCGGCGGTCGTGTAGGCGCGCAGGGCTTCGTTGAAGAGGCTCTCCGCGCGCTCCAGCCGGTCGGCGTAGGCGTACGAACTGCCCAGCATCATGAGGAGTTCGATGCCCCACTCGGTGTCGGTCCAGCCGAGTCCGGGGGCGAGGCGTCCGTTGACCAGGGCGCGGTCGCAGAGTTCCACGACCTCCTCGGCGCTCTCGCCGCGGGTCATCGCGTCGAAACCGCGCAGTATGAGCAGTGCGCGTTCGGAGTTGTCGCGGCCGGTGCACGTCCTTACGAGTTCGGCAAGGCTGCGCGAGCGGTTCGGGGAGTGCTCCTCCCCGGCGTGGATGCCCTCCCACATGTAGTGCACGGCCTGCAGCCGCATGCGGGCGGGGCCCGGTGCGAGGCGGGCGGCCTCGGCGTCGACCGTGCGGACGGCCTCGTCCAGCTGGTCGTTGTGCAGCAGGGCCTGGGAGAGGCGGAAGACCGCGTCCACCCGCAGGTCGCCTTCGAGGCCCGGCCGTTCCAGGGCGGCGCGCAAGTGGCCGATCGTGGTGGCGGGCGCCGTCAGCAGGGTGGCACAGCCCAACTCGTAGAGCACGCGCGCGTGGACCTCGGGAAGCGGCGGCTCGTCGAGGGCACGCTCCAGACAGCGCCGCGCCGCGTCGGGTGCGCCGACGGCGAGGTGTTCGCGGGCGGCCTCGCGCATCTGCTCGACCAGCTCGGGGTCGTCGTCCGGGTGCACTTCGAGGAGGTGGCGGGCGGCGGGGGGGGGGCCGCGGGCCCGCGCGGGGTGCGCCCCCGCGGCCGGGGCGGGGCGGGGGGGGGGGGGCGCGGGGGGGGGGGTGCGGTGGTGGGGATGTGGTCCCGGGGGAACAGC
>NZ_JBEXDZ010000119.1:0-30907 GCF_040606085.1 Streptomyces sp. NPDC005485
CGTCTTCGGGGGATTGTGACGTATCTTCGTGGCGACCGCCCTTAACCGTCAGAAGCCCCCTGGGGACGGCGCCCGCGGACGCGGGCCCAACCCCTGACACCCGGCCCACGCCGAGCACCCTTGTGACGAAGCCGCACACGACCAAGGAGTCCGTCGACGGGTGAGCTCAGGCGTCCGGGTCGGGTGTCGGCGGGAGTTCGTCCTCCTCGGTGATGTGGACCGCTGCCTCCTCGGCGCCTGCCGCGCCGCCGTCGATGCCGACGTCGGTGGCGACGGACTCCTTGGTGGTGTGCGGGTGGGTGCCTTCGTCGGGTGCGACCAGGCGGCCCGCACGCTCCCGGCCGGCCTCGGGGTCCAGCGGCTCGCCCTCCCCGCCGGGCAGGTCGCCGATGTCGTCGCCCGTCGGCTGCTCCGCGCCCGTGTCGGGGACCTCCTGGCGCAGGCGTTCGTCGAGCGGCTCGCCCTCCTGCTGCTCCGCCGCGGTGGTGCCGGTCTTTGTGACGCCCAGCGGGCGCTCCGGCGGGGAGTAGCCCTCGTCGAGCATGTCGTCGTACGTACGCTCGTCCACCGCGTTCTGGAGATCCAGCGGGGTGGCGTCCTCCCGCACCTCGTCGGTGCCCGTGGGCTGGTAGGCCTCGTCCGCCGTGCCGTCGTCGCTCATGGTGTCTCCCAGTGCCCGGACGAGGCCCGGCCAAACCGGGGCGGACGCCGTACGCCGGGCGGCCGGGAAGGGATTTGCACTGGTCGCGGGGCATGACGTACTGTCGTGTTTACCGACGCGGGGTGGAGCAGCTCGGTAGCTCGCTGGGCTCATAACCCAGAGGTCGCAGGTTCAAATCCTGTCCCCGCTACTGAAGGCCGAAGGCCCGGAACCAATGGTTCCGGGCCTTCGGTGTGTCCGAGGGTCTGGATGTCCAGAGGCCCCGGCGTCCAGGAGGATGCCGGGGCTCCGAGGGTGCTCGGGTCAGGCCGCCGCGCAGTTCGGGCAGACGCCCCGGTACGTCACCTCGACGTCCGAGACCTTGAAGCCGAAGCGCTCCGAGTCGGGGAGGTCGGCGAGCGGGTTGCCGCCCGGGTGGACGTCCCGGATTGTGCCGCACTGGGCGCAGACCAGGTGGTGGTGCGGCCGGTGCGCGTTCGGGTCGTACCGCTTGGCGCGCTTGTCCGTGGCGACTTCCAGCACCTCGCCGAGCGAGACCAGCTCGCCCAGGGTGTTGTAGACGGTCGCCCGGGAGATCTCCGGCAGCTTCGCGACAGCGCGCGTGTGGACCTCGTCGGCCGTCAGGTGGACGTGGTCGCCGTCGAGGACCTCGGCCACGACACGCCGCTGCGCGGTCATTCGCCAGCCACGTCCGCGCAGTCGTTCCAACAGGTCACTCATGCAGGCCAGCTTAACAGCCAGGAAGAACAGTTTCCGAACGAGTGTGATTTTAGATCTTTACTGGACTTAGACGAAGTACAGGAGTGAGGGGTCGCTTCCGGAGGGAGCGGGCGGAACCTCTCCGGGATCCGCCCGCCTCCACGCTCAGGCCGGGGTGGGCTGACGGGTGGGCGCCCAGCAGCGGATGATGTCGCGGACCGAGACGATCCCGACCGGTCCGGTTCCGTCGAGCACGATCAGGTGCCGGAAGCCGCCGTGCGACATGGCCGTGGCGGCCTCCTCCAAGGTCCAGGACGGCGCGGCGAAGACGACGTCGGTCGTGGTGTGGGTACCTGCGGTCTCCGTGTCCGGGTTCTGGCTCAGGGCCAGGGAGTTGAGGATGTCGCGCTCGGTGAGGATGCCGAGCCCGATGGAATCCTCGTCGAGGACGACAGCCGCGCCGACGCGGCGTGCGGACATCAGGCGGGCCGCCTGGCGGAGGGTGTGTGCCGGGCCGATGGTCAGGACCACCGTGCTCATGGCGTCGCGGACGAGCATGGGCTGGAGCCACCTCCTGGGTGAAGCGCCAAGAGAAGCGATTCACAAGTTCACAAGTGGGGGGACTCTCAGAGTCGCAGTTAAAGGGAGGGTCAACAAGAGGGCGTGCGTGGCAAGTTCGGGGCGCCCCGGGGGCACACAGGGGCCCCAGGTCAGTACCGCTGGTTCAGGTACCCCAGGAGTTCGTCGTGGAGGATTCCGTTCGACGCGGCCGCGTTGCCGCTGTGCGGGCCGGGCCGGCCGTCGAGCCCGGTGAAGGAGCCGCCCGCCTCCGTCACGACGATCGCGTTCGCCGCCATGTCCCAGAGCGACAGCTCGGGTTCGGCGCAGATGTCCACCGAGCCCTCGGCGACCATCATGTACGGCCAGAAGTCGCCGTAGCCGCGGGTGCGCCAGACGGCCTTGGTGAGGTCCAGGAAGCCGTCCAGGCGGCCCTGGTCCTCCCAGCCGGTGAGTGAGGAGTACGCGAAGGAGGCGTCGGACATGTTGGAGACGCCCGAGACCTTGAGGCGGGACGCGGAGGAGAGGCTGCGCCCGGTGTAGGCGCCGTGGCCCTTCGCCGCCCACCAGCGACGGCCGAGCGCGGGGGCGGAGACCACGCCCACGACCGGTTGGTAGCCGCCCTCCGCCACCTCCATCAGGGAGATCAGCGTGGCCCAGACGGGCACCCCGCGGACGTAGTTCTTCGTGCCGTCGATCGGGTCGATGACCCAGCGGCGGGGGCCGGTGCCCTCGATGCCGTACTCCTCGCCGAGGACCGCGTCGCGGGGGCGGGCGCGCTGGAGGTGGCCTCGGATGATTTCCTCCGCCGCCTTGTCCGCCTCGCTCACCGGCGTCATGTCCGGCTTGGTCTCGACCTTGAGGTCGAGCGCCTTGAACCGGCCCATCGTCGCGGCGTCGGCGGCGTCCGCGAGGACGTGGGCCAGGCGCAGGTCATCGAGATAGTCGGGCATGAGCGAACCGTATCTGGCCGTTCCGTGGCAGGGCCACAGGGGCCGGGCCCCGGGGACCTCGGCCCCGAGCGTCCGTCGTGGGTGCCGAGAGGGGTGTTCCGGGGCCTGCCGTGCGTGGGTGGGTGGCGTACGGCAGGCGGCGTACGCCCCTCGGTACTGCCGCGAACCCTTGACAGTGCTCGTGTGCGCGTCAAATCTGAGCTGCAGAGCCGCTCGCCCCAGGGAGGCGATGATGCCTGCAGCGCGGGAATCCCTCTTGGACGCCGCCTATACGGCGCTCGCACGTCGGCCGTGGTCCGCGGTGCGGATGGTCGACGTCGCCGCCGTGGCCGGAGTGTCCCGCCAGACGTTGTACAACGAGTTCGGCAGCAAGGAGGGTTTGGCGCGAGCCCTGGTCCGTCGGGAGGCGGACGGGTATCTGGTCGGGGTCGACCGTGCGCTGGCCGTTCACGGTGACGCACGGGAGCGGCTGGCCGCGACCGCGGAGTGGATCACGTCCGCGGCCCGCGGCAACGCGCTGGTGCGCGCGATGCTGACCGGGTGTTGGAGCGAGCGCCTGCCCTCACCGACGCTGTCGGCGGTGCCGTCGTCGTCCGCGGTGCCCGCGCAGCGGCGGGCCGACGGGCCGCTGCCGTCGCCTGCCGACTTCGTGGCGCTGGTGCGGGACCGGGCGGCGGCCACACTGTCGGGATCGGGCACCACGAGATCGGACGCGGCGGAACTGACGAGGTCGTGCGAACTCGTCGTACGGCTCGCGGTGTCCTGCGTCGCCGCGCCGCCGGGTGAGGGCGGGATCGTCGACCTGGTGAAGGCCGCGCTGGCACCGTCGCACCGGGCCCTGGGGGTCACTCCCTGAGACGGCCGGCCTTCACGGGCTCGGATTGCGTTGCGGAGGCCGGGAATTGAAGAGGCGTCAGTGGGCGGAGCCGGAAATCTGCAGGCCGATCACGCCGATGATCACGAGGCTGATGGAGACGATCTTCAGGACGGACACCAGGTCGTCGAGGAAGATCATGCCGTAGATCGCGGTGCCCGCCGCGCCGATGCCGGTCCACACCGCGTAGGCGGGACCCACGTCCAGCTTCTTCAGGGACAGCGTCAGCAGACCGAAGCTGCCGAGCGCGAAGATGCAGAAGGCGACGGTCGGCCAGAGTCTGCTGAAGCCGTGCGAGAGCTTCAGACAGACGGCGAAGCCTGTTTCCAGCAGTCCGGCCACGACGACCAGCAGCCACGCCATGTCTGTCCTCCCGCGTCCGCGATGACTGCTTCGTCGACTGCTGGTGCGTCCGGCTCGCATCCGCCTCACGTCCGGCCTGGTGCGAGTATGCCTTTACCGGCACGGCACGGCTGCAAACAACGCGGAGGTCAGTCGCCCTCGCGCCGCTCGCGCGTCGCCAGCAGCCTGCGCAGCGAGTACAGACGGGCCGGATCGGCGTGGCCGTCCGCCACCCACTGGTCCAGCGCGCACTCCGGCTCGTCGTGGCTGCACGCGCGCGGACAGCCCTCGGTGCCCGGTTCGAGATCGGGGAAGGCATGGATGACCCGGGACGGATCGACGTGGTGAAGGCCGAACGACCGTACGCCCGGGGTGTCGATGACCCAGCCCCCCTCGCTCGCGAGCGGCAGGGCGAGCGCCGAGGTCGTGGTGTGCCGGCCGCGGCCCGTCACGGCGTTCACATGACCGGTCGAACGCCGCCTGTCCTTCGGCACCAGCGCGTTGACCAGTGTCGTCTTGCCGACGCCGGAGTGGCCGACGAACGCGGTGATCTTGCCGTCGAGTTGCTCGCGCACCCGTTCCGCGGCGTCGCCGTTCTCCAGTTCCTCACGGCTCGTCACGACGTACGGGATGTCCAGCGAGCCGTAGAGCTCCAGGAGCTTGTCGGGTGAGGCGAGGTCCGACTTGGTCATCACCAGGATCGGTTCCAGGCCGCCGTCGAACGCCGCGACCAGGCAGCGGTCGATCAGCCGGGGGCGGGGCTCGGGGTCGGCGAGGGCCGTGACGATCGCGAGCTGGTCGGCGTTGGCGACGACCACACGCTCGAAGGGATCGTCGTCGTCGGCCGTACGGCGCAGCACCGAGGTGCGCGGCTCGATACGGATGATCCGGGCCAGGGTGTCCTTCTGGCCGGACAGGTCGCCCACGATGGCCACCCGGTCGCCGACGATGGCGGCCTTGCGGCCCAGCTCGCGGGCCTTCATGGCCATCACGACATGGCCGTCGACCAGACAGGTCAGCCGGCCGCGGTCCACGGTGAGGACCATGCCCTCCACCGCGTCCTCGTGCTTGGGTCGGATGTTCGTGCGAGGCCGGTTGCCCTTGCGGTTGGGGCGCTGGCGGATGTCGTCCTCGTCGGTGTGCTTGCCGTAGCGGCGCATGATCCAGGTCCGCCCGTCAGTTCCCGAGCATTCCGGCCCACAGATCGGTGAAGTCCGGCAGGGTCTTCGCCGTCGTCGCCACGTTCTCGATCCGCACCCCCTCCACCGCCAGCCCGATGATTGCGCCGGCGGTGGCCATGCGGTGGTCGTCGTAGGTGTGGAAGACGCCGCCGTGCAGCCGTCGCGGGCGGATGTGGAGGCCGTCCGCCGTCTCCGTGACGTCACCGCCGAGTTCGTTGATCTCCTTGGTGAGCGCGGCCAGCCGGTCCGTCTCGTGCAGGCGCAGGTGCGCGACTCCGCGCAGGGTGGAGGGGGAGTCCGCGAGGGCCGCGACCGCCGCGATGCCGGGGGTCAGCTCGCCGACCTCGCTCAGGTCCACGTCGATGCCGTGGATCGCTCCCGAACCGGTGAAGTCCAGCCCGTACTCGGTCAGTTCGCAGGAGCCGCCCATCTCGGTGAAGATCTCCCGCAGCCGGTCGCCCGGCTGGGTGGTGCGCGCCGGCCAGTCCGGGACGGAGATCTTGCCGCCGGTCACCAGCGCGGCGGCGAGGAACGGCTGCGCGTTGGACAGGTCCGGCTCGACGGTCAGGTCCCGGCCGAGCAGTGCACCCGGCGTGACCCGCCAGACGTTCGGCTCGCCGCCCGCCTCCGGGGTGTCCACCTGGGCGCCGACCGTACGCAGCATGTCCACGGTCATCCGGATGTGCGGAAGGGAGGGCAGGGAGGAGCCGATGTGGCGGACCTCCACGCCCTGGTTGAAACGCGGGCCCGAGAGCAGGAGCGCCGACACGAACTGGCTGGAGGACGACGCGTCGATCTCCACCGGGCCGCCGTCCAGCGCGCCCCCGCCGTGCACGGTCAGCGGCAGTGCGCCGCGCCCGTCGTCGTCGATGCGGGCGCCGAGGACGCGCAGCGCGTCGATGACACCGGTCAGGGGGCGCTCGTACGACCTCGGGTCGCCGTCGAAGCGGATGGGACCGTCGGCCAGCGCGGCGACCGGGGGCAGGAAGCGCATCACCGTGCCCGCGTTGCCCACGTCAACCGTGGCAGGGCCGTGCAGACCCGAGGGGATGACACGCCAGGCCTCGCCGGAGATGTCGGAGCCGCCGACGATGGTGGAACTGGAGGACACCGTCTCCTCGATGCCGACGCCCATCGCGCGCAGCGCACCCGCCATCAGCAGCGTGTCGCGCGAGCGCAGCGGACGGCGCAGCCAGCCGGGCTCGGAGGCGAGGGAGGCGAGGACCAGCGCCCGGTTGGTGACCGACTTGGACCCCGGTACGTGGACCGTCGCGTCGACGGCTCCGCTCGCATGCGGGGCGGGCCAGAGAGCGGTGTGTGCGGGGTTCGCGGTCATGCGCTCCACTTTAGTGGCTGGCGATGACCGGAGATCTTGATCAAAAGAGGCGAAATCCCACCGAAACAGTGAGGTGGCGCGCACAGCACGCGGCCGCGGGTATGTGCCGTGCATATATGCACGACGACAGGCTCACACCTGGACGCACGAGACGCACAGGCGGAGCGAGGCGCACGCGTGCGCGCTCACACCTCCAGCAGCCACCGGCCCCCGCCTATCAGCGCGCTCAGCGACACCACGTGGAACAGGAACAGCCACAGCCCGGCCGGCACGTGCGTCAGCCGTGACAACTGGTCCGCGTCCGAGTCGCCCGCCCCGCCCCGGCTGCGCTTCGCCTGGAGCTCGAAGGCCGGGCGGACCCCGCCGAGCAGCAGGAACCACACCACCGCGTACGCGAACGCCGCCTGCACCTGCGGCCCGGCCAGCCACGACACCAGCAGGAACGTGCCGCCGGTGAGGACCACGGTGAGCGCCCCGTACGCGTTGCGGATCATCACCAGCATCGCGACGAGCAGCACCGTGGCCAGCCACAGCAGCGCCGTGATGTGACCCGCGGCGAGCAGTGCGGCGCCGCCGAGGCCCAGCAGCGGGGGAGCGGTGTAGCCGGCGGCCGCGGTGAGCACCATGCCCAGGCCGTGCGGCTTGCCGCGGCTGACCGTGAGGCCGCTGGTGTCGGAGTGCAGTCGTATGCCGGTGAGTGTGCGGCCGGTGACCAGCGCGACCAGCCCGTGCCCGCCCTCGTGCGCGATGGTGATGGCGTTGCGGGAGAGGCGCCACAGGGTGTGCGGGACGATCACGGCCAGCGCGGCGACCATCGTGGCGATCACCACCCACAGGTCGGGGTCCGGCTGACTGCCGAAGACCTCGTCCCAGAGGGCGGCGAGAGAGGCGGATGCGGTGCTGTCCATGGGTGGCAAGAGCTCCCTCGAGTGACGCGGAATCTGGCAGTGTGGCACGTATGTGCGGACGGTATGCATCGAGTCGTAGGCCCGAGGATCTCGCAGGAATCTTTGAGATCGAGAAGTGGGAACCCGAGGAGACCTTGGAGCCGGACTACAACGTGGCTCCGACCAAGGAGGTCTACGCCGTGCTGGACCGTCCGGTGAAAGACGCGGACAGCCCGCACCCGGTTCGCCAGCTGCGCAGGCTCAAGTGGGGGCTCGTTCCGTCCTGGTCCAAGACGCCCGAGGGTGCCGCCCGGATGATCAACGCGCGCGCGGAGACCGTGCACGAGAAGCCGTCGTACCGCCGCGCGTTCTCCTCCCGGCGCTGCATCATCCCCGCCGACGGCTATTACGAGTGGGTGACCGGGACCGCCGAGCGCGACCTGGAGGTCGAGGGGAAGAAGAAGCGCCCGCGCAAGCAGCCCTACTTCGTCCTGCCCGCCGACGGGTCGGTGTTCGCGATGGCCGGGCTGTACGAGTTCTGGCGCGACAGGACGCTGCCCGACGACCATCCGCTGAGCTGGTGGGTGACGTGCTCGGTGATCACCACGGAGGCCGAGACCTCACCGCTCGCGGTGGCACCCGCCGACGGCCCCCACGCCCTCGCCGACATCCACCCCCGGATGCCGCTGATGCTCACCCCGGATCGCTGGGACGCCTGGCTCGACCCGTCCCGCACCGACGCCGACGGCCTGCGCGAGCTGCTCGCCCCGCCGCCGCCCGGCCTGATGCGCGCGTACCCGGTCTCCACGGCGGTCAGCAACGTCCGCAACAACGGCCCGGAGCTGCTGAAGGAACTCGAGGGGCCCGAAGAGGGCACACTCTTCTGATGTGACTGATGCGACATCCGATGTGACGGAGATCATCGAAACCGACGCCGGCAGGGCCCGCGTCACCTGGCATCGCGCCAGGCAGGCGCGGCTCGTCCTGGCCGTGAGCCACGGTGCCGGCGGCGGCATCGAGGCCCGCGACCTGCGGGCCCTCGCGGCCGTCCTGCCCGCCCACGGCGTGAGCGTGGCCCTGGTCGAGCAGCCCTGGCGGGTGGCAGGCAAGAAGCTGGCGCCGGCGCCGAAGACGCTGGACACCGGATGGCGCGGGGTGTGGCCGGCGGTCGAGAAGCCCGGGCTGCCCGTGATCGCGGGCGGGCGCAGCGCCGGCGCGCGCGTCGCGTGCCGGACGGCGACCGAACTGGGCGCGGCCGCCGTCCTCGCGCTCAGCTTCCCCCTCCACCCGCCCGGCAGGCCCGAGAAGTCACGCGCCGCGGAACTCCTCGGCGCGGGCGTGCCCACCCTCGTCGTACAGGGCGGCAACGACCCCTTCGGGAAGCCCGAGGAGTTCCCGCAGGGCTCCTACGAGTTGGTCGAAGTGCCGTACGGCGATCACGGCTTCGCCGTGCCGAAGAAAGCGCCGGTCGACCAGGACGAGGCTCTGCGGGTCATCGCGGCCGAAGTGCTGAAGTGGATCGCGTCACTCGCGTGACGCCCGGGAATGTCCCCGACGGAACGACTGTTGTGCCGAACAGACAGCACGGGGAGTGCTGGCCGTCCGTACGAGAGGAAGTCCGCCGCATGGGTTCGACCATCTGCCCGAGCCGCAGCAGCAGCGCTGACCTGGAGTGGACGGTGCTTCATGCGGCGAAGACCACCCCTATTCGGGCGGCGGGCGGACCGGATGTTCGTCTATCCTCCGATTCGAGTGGGACCGGTTTCGGTCTCGCGACGTCGCTGGAGGAGGTGGGTCCGGTCACTGGGACCGACGCAGGGACCGAACACGGCCAGGCGGAGCAGCCCGAGGGCCAGGGCACGAGCGCGGAGACGAACTCGGAGTCGTCCGCCGAGCGCACCCTGCGCTTCGAGCGGGACGCTCTCGAATTCCTCGACCAGATGTATTCGGCCGCTCTGCGCATGACGCGCAACCCGGCCGACGCCGAGGACCTGGTGCAGGAGACGTACGCGAAGGCGTACGCGTCCTTCCACCAGTTCCGCGAGGGCACCAACCTCAAGGCATGGCTCTACCGCATCCTCACGAACACCTTCATCAACTCGTACCGCAAGAAGCAGCGTGAGCCCCAGCGCAGTGCGGCCGAGGAGATCGAGGACTGGCAGCTGGCGCGCGCCGAGTCGCACATGTCGACCGGTCTGCGCTCCGCCGAGTCGCAGGCGCTCGACCACCTGCCGGACTCGGACGTCAAGGAAGCTCTGCAGGCGATCCCCGAGGAATTCCGCATCGCCGTCTATCTCGCCGACGTAGAGGGCTTTGCGTACAAGGAGATCGCGGACATCATGGGGACACCCATCGGTACGGTGATGTCCCGGCTGCACCGGGGCCGTCGCCAACTGCGCGGCATGCTCGAGGACTACGCGCGTGACCGCGGACTGGTCCCGGCCGGCGCCGGAGAGTCGAACGAAGCGAAAGGTTCGGGCTCATGAGCTGCGGAGAGCCGCACGAGACGGACTGCAGTGAAGTACTCGATCATCTCTACGAGTTCCTGGACCACGAGATGCCGGACTCGGACTGCACCAAGTTCGAGGTCCACTTCGAGGAATGCTCTCCGTGTCTGGAGAAGTACGGGCTCGAACAGGCCGTGAAGAAGCTGGTCAAGCGGTGCTGCGGTCAGGACGACGTGCCGACCGACCTGCGCGCGAAGGTCATGGGCCGCATCGACATGATCCGCTCCGGCCAGACCGTGCCGGAGCACGACATCACCGCGACGGCGCAGGAGTCCTGAACCTCCGGTTGCCACCGACGGCGTAGTCGTCGTCCCCGTCACCCGAACGTGCTAATCCGCGGGCCCTGGGCCCGCGGATTCGGCCATTGCCACCCCCGTGTCACTTCCGCCGCCCTAGGCTCCGGAGCCTGACATGGGAGGGGGCGGCGGATGGGGTCGATTCCGGCCTGGGCCCGTGTGTACGTGGCCTGCGTCGTTCTCGGGGCCCTGGCCTGTCTCGTTCCGCTGCCCGCCATCCGTACGCCGTGGTGGGTCGTCGTGCTGCTCGCCGCGCTCTACGCGGGCTGCGAGCAAATCCCCCGCTACCGTCCCGACGGCCGCCCCGCCCCCATCGCCATGGGCACCTTCTTCCCCGTGCTGCTCGCCGGGGCCTTCCTGCTGCCGCCCCCGGCCGCCGCCCTCGTGCCGCTGCCGGGGGCGCTGCTCGCCCCGGTGGAGCAGCGGCCGCGCGGGCTGCGCCGGGTCTGGCGGGCGGCCCAGCTCGCCGTGGCGCTCTGGGCGGCCTCCCAGGCGCACTGGTCGCTGGGCGGCCGGGACGCGGTCGTCGAACCGCGGTTCCCGTACGCCCTGGTGCCCGCCGGGGCCGCCGTGCTGGTGTTCTGCCTCGTGCTGACCGTCCTGGACGGCGGCATCCTGGTGCTGGCCGACCGGGTGCCCGTACGCGGCGCGTGGCGCGGGCTGTTCCTGCGCTCCCTCGCACCCGTCGCCGTGCACGGACTGGCCGGGCTGATGATGGCGGTGCTGCTGCGCAGTCCCTTCGGTCCCGTCGCCGCGCTGCTGGTGCTGCTGCCGATGTACGTGTCGTGCTGGGTGTTCGCCCACTACCACCGGGAGCGCGCGGCCCACCAGGCCACCATCCGGGCGCTCGTGCAGGCCGTCGACATCAAGGACGAGTACACACGCGGCCACAGCGAGCGGGTCGGGCAGGCGTCCATGATGATCGCCCGGGAACTGGGCATGGCCGACGAGCGGGTCGAGGTGCTGCGGTTCGCCGGGATCCTGCACGACGTCGGCAAACTCGGCGTGCCCACCCGCCTGTTGCGCAAGGACGGGCCGCTGACGCCTCAGGAGCGGCGGGTCATCGAGCTGCATCCCGAGTACGGGCACGAGATGGTGCGCGGGATCGGGTTCCTGGGCGAGGCGCGGTCGGCGATCCTGCACCATCACGAGCGGCTCGACGGCAGCGGATACCCCTACGGACTGATGGGGCGCCAGATTCCGGAGTTCGCGCGCGTGGTCGCCGTGGCCGATGCCTTCGACGCGATGACGTCCACCCGCTCCTATCGGCGGGCGCGGGCCGTCGGGGCCGCACTGCAGGAGCTGGAGCGGTGTGCCGGCTCCCAGTTCGACCCGCTGATGGTGGAGGCGCTGGTCCGGGCGCTCACCCGGCACGGCTGGCACCCCGCCGTCACCGCCGACGATCCGTGCGGAAACGTGCCGCCCGTCGCCGGCCGTGCCCGGACGCCCGCGCAGGCCGTCGCCGGGAGGTCCGCCGAGGGCAGCGGTGCCGGCAGGTCCGCAGAGGGCAGCGGCGCCGCGAGCCGGAGGGCACCGTGAAACCCGCTCGCCCCGCGCTCACCCTCGTCCACGGCTGCGCCACCCTCCTCGCCGTCGTCTCGCTCGCCGAGACCCTCTGGCACGGGGTGGACGAAAGAGGCACCGCGCTCGCCTTCGGGCTGCTCATCGCCCTCGGGGAACTCTCCCGGTCCAACGGTGCGGAGCGGGAGTCCGCGCCCCTGGGCACCGCCGGGGCCCTCGCGTACGCGCTGCTCGGGGAGGACGCCGGCAATCCCACGCACCACGGGGTGCTCCAGGTCGTCGCCGTGGTCGTCGCGGCCACCCTCGTCGGCTGTGTGCCGCACATCGCACGCGGCCAGGGGCCGACGTTCGACCAGGTGGCCCGGCGACTGCTGACCGTCGGATTCGCCGCCGTCTGCTTCCAACCGCTCTACAACCAGGGCAGGTTGCACGAGTGGGACGGCCCGGCGTACGCGCTGCTGCTCGTCGCCCTGCTGGTCCTCACCGCACTGTGCGACGCCGTGCTGGCCGCCGTCATGGCGCGCTCCCGTACCCGCTGGCCCTTCGGCCCGCTGCTGCGCGACGAACTGCGGGCCATGCTCGGCATCGGGTCCGCCGTGTGCGCGACCGGGACCGTGATGGCGCTCGCGGTCGCCGTCGTCGGGCTCTGGGCGCTGCCCGTCTTCTCGCTGCCCCTGCTGCTCACCCAGCTCTCCTTCCGGCGGTACGCGGAGGTGCGGACCACCTATCGGCAGACGATCGCCTCGCTGGCGCGGGCCACCGAGATCGCCGGGTACACGCCCCCCGGGCACGCACGGCGGGTGGCCGCGCTCTGCCGGGCGGTCGGCCGTGAGCTGGGCCTGTCCGAGCCGGGCCTGACCGTGCTGGAGTACGCGGCCCTGATGCACGACATCGGACAGCTCTCGCTGCTCGACCCGGTGCCCGCCGGGGCCACCGCGGTGCTGCCCGCCGAGGAACAGCGGCGCATCGCCCTGCTCGGCGGGGCCGTCGTACGCCAGACCGGGGTGGACACCGAGGTCGCGGTGGTGGTGGAACGGCAGGCCGACCCCTATCGGGAGCAGCCGGTCAGTGCCAGGATCGTCCGAGCGGTGAACGCATACGAGGAGATGGCCAGGGAAGCAGGGCCGGGAGGCCCGCTGACCGCCCTGGAGAAGCTCAGGCTCGGCACGGCCCGCGACTATCAGCCCGAGGTCGTGGAGTCGCTGGCCAGGGTGCTGCTGCGCAGCGGAGGGGCGACGCCCCTGCGTCGCGGCTGAGGGTGGTGGCGGGGGACAGCCGGGCGGTCTGACTCTGCCCCGGGCTGGGTAACCCATGGGTAATGAGCGCTCCTCCGACCGTCCGTGGTTGGATGCGAGAGAGAGGGTGTCCGGGGGCACAAGCCAGCCCAAAGAACGGAAACTGGCAGGCGGGAATCGTGAGGATCTTCGGCAAGGGACGGCACCGGCCCTCCGCCTCATGGCGGCAGGCGACCGACCGGGCGTTCACGCTCATCGGCGACGGCCGGTACGAGGACGCGGGAGCGCTGCTGACGCGTGCCGCGGACCTGGAGCCCTGGCTGTCCGAGTCCTGGTTCAATCTCGCGCTGCTGCACAAGTTCCGGCACGACTGGGAGCAGGCCCGGGCGGCGGGCCTCAGGGCCGTCGCGCTGCTCGACCGCGAGACGGGCGCACCTGACTGGTGGAACGTGGGCATCGCGGCCACGGCCCTGCAGGACTGGCCGCTGGCGCGGCGGGCCTGGCAGGCGTACGGGCTGAGGGTGCCGGGCGGCGCCGCCGTCTCCGGGGAGCCGGTGGGCATGGACCTCGGCAGTGCGGCCGTGCGGCTGTCCCCCGAGGGGGAGGCCGAGGTCGTGTGGGGGCGTCGCCTCGACCCCGCGCGGATCGAGGTGCTCTCCATCCCGCTGCCGTCCTCGGGGCGGCGCTGGGGCGAGGTCGTCCTGCACGACGGCGTCCCGCACGGCGAGCGGACGACGGCCGCCGGACACGCGTACCCCGTCTTCGACGAGATCGAGCTGTGGGCGCCCTCGCCCGTGCCCACCTGGGTGGTCCTCCTGGAGGCGGCCACCGAGGACGACCGGGACGCGCTGGAGCAGCTCGCGGCCGACGCCGGCTTCGCCGCCGAGGACTGGTCGTCGTCCGTACGGCTGCTGTGCCGGATGTGCTCCGAGTCCCGGATGCCGTCCGACGAGGGCGACGGCGAGCACCTGGACCCGCACGACCACAGCGAGCCGGGTCACCCCGGGCCGCTCGGCCACCGCACCGACGGGCAGCTGTGGGTGCCCGAGCGCGAGTGCGGACTGGCCGCGCCCGCCGGGCTGGTGCGCGGGCTTCTTGACGGATGGGTGGCCGACAGCCCCGATTCGCGGGACTGGCGGGACCTGGAAGAGGTCTGCTGAGGGCCACGGCCGCTGCCGTCGGCTGTGCCGGCCCGCGCCCCTGGGGGCGCGGGCCCCCGTACTCTGTATGAGCACCTCTCTCCCAGGCATCAGGAAGGCGTACGTCGGTCATGGCGCAGCAGGACACCGATCAGCAGCACACGGGCGTGCTCCCCGTGGACGACGAGGGCTTCGTCATCGACTTCGAGGAGTGCGAGGAGCGCGAGGCGGCCTACCGCGGGCGCGGCACCTCGCGGCCCATCACGGTCGTCGGCAACCCGGTGCTGCACAAGGAGTGCAAGGACGTCACCGAGTTCGGCGACGAGCTGGCGGCGCTGATCGACGACATGTTCGCGAGCCAGCACACCGCCGAGGGCGTGGGCCTGGCCGCCAACCAGGTCGGTGTCGACCTCAAGGTCTTCGTGTACGACTGCCCGGACGACGAGGGCAAGCGGCACACCGGCGTGGTCTGCAACCCCGTCCTGCGTGAACTGCCCGCCGACCAGCGCCACTTGGACGAGAGCAACGAGGGCTGCCTCTCCGTGCCGACGGCGTACGCGCCGCTGGCCCGCCCCGACTACGCCGAGGTCACCGGGCAGGACGAGAAGGGCAACCCGATCAAGGTGCGCGGCACCGGGTACTTCGCGCGCTGCCTCCAGCACGAGACCGATCACCTGTACGGCTACCTGTACATCGACCGGCTCTCCAAGCGCGAGCGCAAGGACGCGCTGCGGCAGATGGCCGACAACGAGCCTCGCTACCCCGTCGTGGCGAACGACTGAGACGCATATATGCAGTTGAGGCTCACGATCGTTTGTGAGCCCGGACGTACGGCGTCTGGCCGGGAAGCCCACGGCCAGGCGCCGTTCGCATGTGCGTCGCACGTTCGATCCCATGTGCTCGTTGAGCGATCCATATTCAGTCACACAAGGGGAGATTCTCGGCACGGTGGGGTAGTGAACGGTGCAAATCCGTTCCCAGAACGGTCAGTTGTGGTGCTGAATGGGAAGGGCGGGGATACGCAACGGCGCACGCCCGGCACGGCGGGAGGGGTGTAGCGCCAACTGGCGGCTGAGAGGGGTTTGTTCGTGCATGCTTTCCCACACGGCACTTCATCGACACCGACTGCGGTCGCGGTTCCACCGGCGCTCTCTCTCCCGGTGATCGAAGCTGCGTTTCCCCGGCAACTGCACCCCTATTGGCCCAGGCTCCAGGAGAAGACCAGGACCTGGCTCCTCGAAAAGCGGCTCATGCCGGCCGACAAGGTCGAGGAATATGCCGATGGACTGTGCTACACGGACCTCATGGCGGGCTACTACATAGGCGCCTCCGACGAGGTCATGCAGGCTATAGCGGACTACAGCGCGTGGTTCTTCGTCTGGGACGACCGCCATGACCGCGACGTCGTCCATGCCCGGCCGGCCGCCTGGCGGAGGCTCAGGTTCCAGCTGCACGATGCGCTCGACTCCCCCCGGGACCACCTGCACCACCGGGATCCGCTGGTCGCGGGGTTCGCCGACAGCATGGTGCGGCTGTACTCGTTCCTCAGCAAGAAGTGGAACGTCCGGTTCGCCGAACACTTCCATGCGGTGATCGACGCGTACGACCGGGAATTCCAGAACCGTTCGTCCGGCACCGTCCCCACCGTCGCGGAATACCTCGACCTCCGGCGGCTCACCTTCGCGCACTGGATCTGGACCGACCTCCTGGAGCCGAGCGCGGGGTGTGAAATGCCGCTCGCGGTGCGGAAACATCCGGCATATCACCGGGCGTCACTCCTGAGCCAGGAATTCGCCGCCTGGTACAACGATCTCTGTTCGCTTCCCAAGGAAATAGCGGGAGACGAAGTCCACAATCTCGGAATCAGTCTCATTCAGCACGAGGGGCTGACCCTGGAAGAGGCGATTGCGGAAGTAAGGCGCCGGGTCGAGGAATGCATCACCGAATTCCTGGCCGCAGAAAAGGAAGCATTACGGTTCGCCGACACCCTCGCGGACGGCACTGTCGCGGGAAAGGAACTCAGCATCGCCGTGAAAGCGTGCCTCGGCAACATGCGGAACTGGTTCAGTTCCGTGTACTGGTTCCACCACGAGTCCGGCCGGTACATGGTCGACAACTGGGACGACCGGTCCACGCCCCCGTACGTCAACAACGAAGCGGCAGGTGAGAAATGACCGTCGAGTCCGTGAAGCCCGAAGCCCCCACGGTTCCGGAGCTGCGTGAGCCGCCCCTCGCGGGCGGCGGTGTCCCGCTCCTCGGCCACGGCTGGAAGCTCGTCCGCGATCCGCTGGCCTTCATGGCCCAGCTGCGCGACCACGGCGACGTCGTACGGCTCAGGCTCGGCCCGAAGACGGTGTACGCCGTCACCGCGCCCGCCCTCACCGGGGCGCTCGCGCTGAGCCCCGACTTCAAGATCGACGGGCCCCTCTGGGAATCCCTCGAAGGCCTGCTCGGCAAGGAGGGAGTGGCGACCGCCAACGGGCCGACGCACCGGCGCCAGCGGCGCACCATCCAGCCCGCGTTCCGGCTCGACGTCATCCCCGAGTACGGGCCGATCATGGAGGAGGAAGCACGCGCGCTCGCCGACCGCTGGGAGTCGGGGGCGACGGTCGACTGCACGGCGGAGTCGTTCCGCGTCGCCGTGCGCATCGCGGCCCGCTGCCTGCTGCGCGGAGACTTCATGGACGAGCGGGCGGAGCGCCTGTGCGTCGCGCTCGCCACCGTCTTCCGCGGTATGTACCGGCGCATGGTCGTCCCGGCCGGACCGCTCTATCGGCTGCCGCTCCCGGCCAACCGCAAATTCAACCGGGCATTGGCCGATTTGCATCTCCTGGTCGACGAGATCATCGCCGAGCGGCGCGCATCTGGTCAAAAGCCGGACGATTTGCTGACAGCATTGCTGGAAGCGAAGAACGAGAATGGCGAGCCCATAGGGGAGCAGGAGATCCACGACCAGGTGGTCGCGATACTCACCCCCGGCAGCGAAACTGTCGCGTCCACGATCATGTGGATCCTCCAGGTCCTCGCCGAGCATCCGGAACACGCGGACAGGGTCCGCGCCGAGGTTGAATCCGTCGCGGGTGACCGGCCGGTGGCATTCGGTGACGTCAGGCAGCTGACCCACACGAACAATGTCGTCGTCGAGGCGATGCGGCTGCGCCCCGCCGTATGGATATTGACGCGGCGGGCGGTCAGCGAAACGGAACTCGGTGGCTATCGCATTCCGGCCGGGGCCGACATCGTGTACAGCCCGTACGCGATACAGCGCGATCCGCGGTCGTACGAGCAGCATGCGCGGTTCGATCCGGACCGCTGGCTGCCGGAGCGTTCCAAGGAGGTGCCGAAGTACGCGATGAGCCCCTTCAGCGTGGGCAACCGGAAGTGCCCGAGTGACCACTTCTCGATGGCCCAGCTGAGCCTCATCACGGCGACGGTGGCGTCGCGGTGGCGCTTCGAGCAGGTATCCGGGTCGAACGACGCGACGCGGGTCGGCATCACGCTGCGCCCGCACCGGCTCCTGCTGAAGGCCGTACCCCGCTGAGCGCAGGGCGCACGTTCAGGCGGCCTGCGGGCCTCTGAACGTGCGCCGGTACGCCTGCGGGGTCGTGTCCAGCGCCCGGACGAACTGATGGCGCAGCGCGGCCGCGTTCCCGAACCCGGTACGGCCCGCGATCGCGTCCATGGTCTCGTCCGTCCCCTCCAGCAACTGCTGGGCCAGCAGCACCCGTTGGCGCAGGATCCAGCGGTACGGAGTGGTCCCCGTCTCCTGCTGGAAACGCCGGGCGAAGGTGCGCGGGGACATCAGGGCGCGGGCCGCGAGCTGCTCGACGGTCACCTCCTCGTCGAGGTGGCGCTCCATCCAGACGAGCACCTCGCCGACCGTGTCGCACGGGGCGGCCGGCAGCGGGCGCTCGATGTACTGGGCCTGCCCGCCGTCGCGGTGCGGAGGCACCACCATGCGCCGCGCGATGGCGTTGGCGACCTCCGGGCCCTGTTCCCGGCGCACGAGGTGGAGACAGGCGTCGATCCCGGCGGCGGTGCCGGCCGACGTGATGATCGGGTCCTCGTCCACGTACAGCACGTCGGGCTCGACGATCGCCCGCGGGTACTGGCGGGCGAGCTCGTCCGCGTGCTGCCAGTGCACGGCGCAGCGCCGGCCGTCCAGAAGCCCGGCCGCGCCGAGCGCGAAGACACCGGAGCAGACGCTGAGCACCCTCGCGCCCCGGTCGGCGGACCTGCGCAGCGCGTCGAGCAGCTCCGGCGGATAGCCGCGCACGGCGTAGGTGTTCCCGGCCGGCACGATGACCAGGTCGGCCCCCTCCAGCCGGTCGAGGCCGTGCGGGGTGGACACGGTGAACCCGGAGACATGCGTGCCGAGGGTGGGCCCCTCCGCCGAGGCGACCGCGAAGTCGTACACCGGCAGCCCCTCGTCACTCCGGTCGAGGCCGAACACCTCGCAGGCGACGCCGAGTTCGAAGGGGTGCACACCGTCGAGCAGGATGGCGACCACGTTTTTCAGCATGCTGCCAGTGTGCCTCGACTCTGGCAGTAATTCGAGGGTTCCCGGCAGTCCTGCCACTGACGGTAAGGAGCGTCAGGCGCGACAGTGGTGTCTATGGATACGACACACATGGAAGGCCTGATCTCAATGCTGACCGTTCTCGCAATCCTCGTCCTCCTGGTCCTCCCCTCGCTGGTCGGTCTCGCGCACGACCGGCGCGTCGACCGTCAGATCAGGGAGGCCCAGCAGACCCGCGAAGCGGCCGAGGATCAGAAGTCCTCGTCGAGGTCGACGCTGCCCTCCACCGCGACCTGGTACGCGGAGGGACGCCGCTCGAAGAAGTTGGTCAGCTCCTGAACCCCCTGCAGCTCCATGAAGGCGAAGGGGTTCTCGGAGCCGTACACGGGAGCGAAGCCGAGGCGCGTCAGGCGCTGGTCGGCGACGCACTCCAGGTACTGCCGCATCGAGTCGGTGTTCATCCCCGGGAGGCCGTCACCGCACAGGTCGCGCGCGAACTGCAGCTCGGCCTCGACGGCCTCCCGCAGCATGTCGGTGACCTCCTGCTGAAGCCGGTCGTCGAAGAGCTCCGGCTCCTCCTTGCGGACGGTGTCGACGACCTCGAACGCGAAGGACATGTGCATCGTCTCGTCGCGGAAGACCCAGTTGGTGCCGGTGGCGAGACCGTGCAGCAGGCCCCGGCTGCGGAACCAGTAGACGTACGCGAAGGCGCCGTAGAAGAAGAGGCCCTCGATGCAGGCGGCGAAGCAGATCAGGTTCAGCAGGAAGCGGCGGCGGTCGGCCTTCGTCTCCAGCCGGTCCAGCTTCTCGACCTCGTTGATCCACTTGAAGCAGAACCCGGCCTTCTCACGGATGGACGGGATGTTCTCGACCGCGTCGAAGGCGGCCGCCCTGTCCTCGGGGTCGGGCAGATACGTGTCCAGCAGGGTCAGATAGAACTGGACGTGCACGGCCTCCTCGAAGAGCTGGCGGGAGAGATACAGCCGCGCCTCGGGGGAGTTGATGTGCTTGTACAGCGTCAGCACCAGGTTGTTCGAGACGATCGAGTCGCCCGTCGCGAAGAACGCGACCAGCCGGCCGATCATGTGCTGCTCGCCCTCGGACAGCTTCGCGAGGTCGGCGACGTCCGAGTGGAGGTCGACCTCCTCCACGGTCCAGGTGTTCTTGATGGCGTCCCGGTAGCGCTCGTAGAAGTCGGGGTAGCGCATCGGACGCAGGGTCAGCTCGAAGCCCGGGTCGAGAAGGTTCTTGGTTTCGCTGGACATTACTGGCAGGCCTCGCAGCTTTCGGGGTTTTCCAGGGAGCAGGCGACCGCGTCCTCGTCGGGGGTCGGCTGCTGTACGGGGATGGGGGTCTGTGCCTGTGCGGCGCGGGCGATGCGGGTCGCCGGGCGCGAGCGCAGGTAGTACGTCGTCTTCAGGCCCGACTTCCAGGCGTACGCGTACATCGAGGAGAGCTTGCCGATGGTCGGCGTCTCCAGGAACAGGTTCAGGGACTGGGACTGGTCCAGGAACGGCGTCCGCGCGGCGGCCATGTCGATGAGGCCGCGCTGCGGGATCTCCCATGCCGTGCGGTACAGCGCCCGTACGTCGGCCGGGATCCAGGCGAAGTCCTGCACCGAGCCGTTCGACTCGCGCAGTGCCTCACGGGTGCGGGCGTCCCACACGCCGAGGTCCTTGAGCTCGCGCACCAGGTAGGAGTTGACCTGGAGGAACTCGCCGGACAGCGTCTCGCGCTTGAACAGGTTGGAGACCTGCGGCTCGATGCACTCGTACACACCGGCGATCGAGGCGATGGTCGCGGTGGGCGCGATCGCGAGGAGCAGGGAGTTGCGCATCCCGGTCGAGGCGATACGTCCGCGCAGCGCCGCCCAGCGCTCGGGCCAGTTCAGCTCCACGTCGTAGTGGTCGGGGTGCAGCACACCGCGGGCCGTGCGGGTCTTCTCCCAGGCCGGCAGCGGGCCGCTGCGCTCGGCGAGATCGGCGGAGGCCTCGTACGCGGCGAGCATGATGCGCTCGGCGATGCGGGTGGAGAGGGCCTTGGCCTCGGGCGAGTCGAAGGGGACGCGCAGCTTGAAGAAGACGTCCTGGAGGCCCATCGCGCCGAGGCCCACGGGGCGCCACCGGGCGTTGGAGCGGCCCGCCTGCTCGGTCGGGTAGAAGTTGATGTCGACGACCCGGTCGAGGAAGGTGACGGCGGTGCGGACCGTCTCGTCCAGCCGCTCCCAGTCGATGTCGCCGACCGCCGTGTCGACGAACGCGCCCAGGTTCACCGAGCCCAGGTTGCAGACCGCGGTCTCCCCGTCGTCCGTGACCTCCAGGATCTCGGTGCACAGGTTCGAGGAGTGGACGGTGTGGCCCGGCTCCGCCGTCTGGTTGGCGGTGCGGTTGGCGGCGTCCTTGAACGTCATCCAGCCGTTGCCGGTCTGCGCGAGGGTGCGCATCATGCGGCCGTACAGGTCGCGGGCCGGAATGGTCTTCTTGGCGAGCCCGGCCTCCTCCGCCTTGCGGTAGGCGGCGTCGAACGCGTCACCCCACAGGTCCACCAGCTCGGGCACGTCGGCCGGTGAGAACAGCGACCACACGCCGTCCTCGTTCACCCGGCGCATGAACTCGTCCGGGATCCAGTGCGCGAGGTTCAGGTTGTGCGTACGCCGGGCGTCCTCACCGGTGTTGTCGCGCAGCTCCAGGAACTCCTCGATGTCGGAGTGCCAGGTCTCCAGGTAGACCGCGGCCGCGCCCTTGCGCCGGCCGCCCTGGTTCACCGCGGCGACCGAGGCGTCGAGGGTCTTCAGGAACGGGACGATGCCGTTGGAGTGCCCGTTCGTGCCGCGGATCAGCGAACCGCGGGAGCGGATACGGGAGTACGACAGACCGATGCCGCCCGCGTGCTTCGAGAGGCGCGCGACCTGGTGGTAGCGGTCGTAGATGGAGTCCAGCTCGTCCAGCGGGGAGTCGAGGAGGTAGCAGGACGACATCTGCGGGTGCCGCGTACCGGAGTTGAAGAGCGTGGGGGAGGAGGGCAGGTAGTCGAGGCGGCTCATCAGCCGGTAGAGGGCCGCGACTTCGTCCACCGCTCGGGTGGTGTCGTCCTCGGCGAGGCCGGAGGCCACGCGCAGCATGAAGTGCTGGGGCGTCTCGACGACCTTGCGGGTGATCGGGTGCCGCAGCAGATAGCGGCTGTGCAGGGTGCGCAGGCCGAAGTAACCGAAGCGGTCGTCGGCGACGGTGTCGATCAGCGCGTCGAGACGGGCCGTGTGCAGCCGTACGAACTCGGCGGTGCGATCCGCGATCAGACCCTCGCGGTGCCCGACCGCGACCGAGCCGGAGAACGACGTGACACCCTGCGACGCGGCCTCGGCGGCGATGCTGATCGTCAGCAGGCGCGCGGCGAGCCGGGAGTAGGCGGGGTCCTCGGAGATGAGGCCCGCGGCCGCCTCGGTGGCCAGCTCGCGCAGCTCCGCCTCGTCGGCCCGGGCGGAGCGGCCGCGCAGCGCGGCGGCGGCGACCCGGCCGGGGTCGGCGTCGGGGAGGTCGGCGGTGAGGTCGGTCAGGGTCCGCAGCAACGCGGTTCCCGGAGCGTCGGCCTCGGCCCCTGTCACGGTGGTCGCGGTCGCCTCGGTCGCTGAAGCCGGATCGACTGGCGCGATGGTCACGTGGGACTCTCCCTCGCTCGGCACGGGGCCTGGGGCGAGGGCAGCGGGGCGCACGGGCTCGGACAGGCCGGCGCGCGTCCAGCTGGCCCACTCCGCGAGGCCCGGACGTCTTGGCACCCGGACCGGTCGGCCGGGCGCGCTGTCGGCAGGACCTCGGACTGGTCAGGCGCGCATACACGCACAAGTACACCGTTGCGGGACAGTTCCGGATTCGCACCGGATTCCCCTGCGGCGACAGCGAGCACGAGCATACATCTTGTGCCGGGCTGCGGGAGCACCCCCACATGTTGTGTCGCGCTGCTGTCGAAGGGTGCCGGAGCGTCAACTCTTGGGCGGGTGGCGAATGCTGGGGCGCCGTCGCCGCCGGCGCCGGTCCGGGCACGGCAACGGGCCGCCGGATCTCTCCGGCGGCCCGTTCGGGATTCCGTGCCTCTAGTGCGAGGTCCCCGCCGTGGCCGGCGGCAGTTCCACCTGGACCCCGGGGTCGCCCGCGTCAGCCGTGTAGTCCGACGGAGACGTCTCGTCGACGCCGTCCGGGGCCTTCAACGCCCGCAGGACGAAGGTCAGGACCACCGTCACCACCACGTTCAGCACGAAGGCCGTCAGACCGATGTAGCCGATCTCCCCGATGCCGGGGATCTCCTTCGAGCTCCCGCCGAAGTGCGCCTGGGTCGGCGAGGCGACCCCGTACGCGGCGACCGTGCCGTAGACCATGCCGACCGCCCAGCCGGCGAGCAGCGCCCAGCGGTGGAACCAGCGGGTGAACAGACCGCCGACCAGCGCCGGGAAGGTCTGCAGGATCCAGATGCCGCCCAGCAGCTGGAAGTTGATGGCGACCGTCTTGTCCATGGTGAGGACGAAGACCAGCGCGCCGACCTTCACCAGGAGCGAGACCAGCTTGGAGACCTTGGTCTCCTGCTGCGGGGTCGCGTCCGGCTTGATGAAGTCCTTGTAGATGTTGCGGGTGAACAGGTTCGCCGCGGCGATGGACATGATGGCCGCCGGTACGAGCGCGCCGATGCCGATCGCGGCGAACGCCACGCCCGCGAACCAGTCCGGGAACATGTTCTCGAAGAGCTGCGGGATGGCGAGCTGCCCGTTCTGCACCTTCACCCCGGCCGCGATCGCCATGAACCCGAGCAGCGCCAGCAGGCCCAGCATCAGCGAGTACAGCGGCAGGATCGTGGTGTTGCGGCGGATCACGTTGCGGCTGCGCGAGGACAGCGTGGCCGTGATCGAGTGGGGGTACATGAACAGCGCCAGCGCCGAGCCGAGGGCGAGCGTGGCGTAGGTCCACTGCTGCGGCTCGGCCGGGGCGAGCGCGCCGCGCGGCTTCCCGGTCGCCGGGTTGACCTGGGAGAAAGCGTCGCCGGCCTTGGCGAAGATGTCGTCGAAGCCGCCGAGCTTGATCGGGATGTAGATGATCGCGACCACGATGACGAGGTAGATCAGGCCGTCCTTGACGAACGCGATCAGCGCCGGGGCCCGCAGGCCGGACGAGTAGGTGTACGCGGCGAGCACGGCGAACGCGATCAGCAGCGGCAGGTCCTTGACGAACCAGTTGGTGCCCGCGCCACCGCCCACGCCCATGACGTCCAGAACGGCCTGGATGCCGACCAGTTGGAGCGCGATGTACGGCATCGTGGCGAGGATGCCGGTGACGGCGACCGCCAGCGACAGACCCTTCGAGCCGAAGCGTCCGCGCACGAAGTCGGACGTGGTCACGTACCCGTGCTTGTGCGAGACGGACCACAGCCGCGGCAGGAAGGTGAAGATCAGCGGGTACACCAGGATCGTGTACGGCACCGCGAAGAAGCCGGCCGCGCCCGCCGCGTAGATCGCCGCGGGTACGGCGACGAAGGTGTACGCGGTGTAGAGGTCGCCGCCGAGCAGGAACCAGGTGACCCAGGTGCCGAACGACCTGCCGCCTAGGCCCCATTCGTCGAGGGTCGCGTCGTTCTCGGCCTTGCGCCAGCGTGCGGCCAAGAAGCCCATGACCGTGACGGCCAGGAAGAAGAAGATGAAGACGCCGAGGGCGACTCCGTTCACGCCGTCCTTCACTTGGACACACCCCCGCCCTGGGTCGCGCGGGAGCGCTGGTCACGCTGCCACAGCTTGTACGCGGTCACCGTGAGCAGCGTGGAGATGACCACCCACAGCATCTGGTACCAGTAGAAGAACGGGATGCCGATGAAGGCCGGGTCGACCTTCGCGTACGAGCCGACCCAGAGCATCGCCACGAACGGCGCGAACAGGCAGAGGCCTATGACCACTCGGACCGGTGTCACCACCGGCGGTTTCGCGGCAGGCGCACCTGACGCGTCCGACACATCCGACACTTCTGACATACGGCGGCTCCGTCCCCTCGCTGATCAACCTGTGTAACGCGCAGGCAATCTAGGTCACGGTGTCGCGCAGCGGAAGACCTCGTCCGCATATCGGTATGTCGATTCGGTGAAGGCCAATTCGGGTGTTCGCGGTACGCGTCGGGGAGTGCTCCCGAGGGGTCAGTCCCGCGGCCGCTTGAGCCTGGTCGTGAACTTGTACCGGTCCCCGCGGTACACCGATCGCACCCACTCCACCGGCTCGCCGTCCTTGTCGAGGGAGTGGCGGGAGAGCATCAGCATGGGCAGGCCGACGTCGGTGCCGAGCAGGCCGGCCTCGCGCGGGGTGGCCAGGGAGGTCTCGATGGTCTCCTCGGCCTCGGCGAGATGGACGTCGTAGACCTCGGCGAGCGCGGTGTAGAGCGAGGTGTACTTGACCAGGGACCTGCGCAGGGCGGGGAAGCGCTTCGCGGAGAGGTGGGTCGTCTCGATGGCCATCGGCTCGCCGTTGGCCATGCGCAGCCGCTCGATGCGCAGCACCCGCCCGCCCGCCGTGATGTCCAGCAGGTCGGCGAGGGTGTCGTCGGCCGTGATGTAGCCGATGTCCAGGAGCTGCGAGGTGGGTTCGAGGCCCTGGGCGCGCATGTCCTCGGTGTAGGAGGTCAGTTGGAGGGACTGCGTGACCTTCGGCTTGGCGACGAAGGTGCCCTTGCCCTGGATGCGTTCGAGGCGGCCCTCGACGACCAGCTCCTGAAGGGCCTGGCGCACGGTCGTGCGCGAGGTGTCGAACTCGGCGGCGAGGGTCCGCTCGGGCGGCACCGGCGTGCCGGGCGACTGCGTCTCCGTCATCTCGAGCAGGTGCTTCTTCAGGCGGTAGTACTTGGGCACGCGCGCGGTACGGATGGGGGCCCCACCCTCGTTCTCCGCACTGCTGACGTCGGTGCTCATGCTCTGCCTTCCCGGCTCTCGTGCCGAAGCGACCGGCATCCCGACGGCCACGGCTCACATCGTGGCACGGCTTCGTGCGCGAGTTCCCTGTGAGTATCCCGCGCACGCTCCGTGATCCCCTCTATATACCGTTGCGCCGCCCGCTGGTCTAGTCCACCGCGCCGAATTGGTCCACTCGAAAGTGCGCCAACGGACCTGCTCTTTTCGCTAGTTACCTACTTAAAGGTCCTTGCATATGTAGGTCCCATAACGGACGACTGGAGGGGCTTCTTCACCCTTGACACCCCTCTAGGTCTAGGCCAAGCTCCCCCTACTGGTCTACACCATTGGTCCAGTCCCGGCCCCCGCTGGGCGGTACCCACCAGAACGGTCACCGCAGGGGAGCGTGGGGGGTTTGAGGGCATCCCTGAGGAGGGTGGCGTGAAGCGCAAGCTGATAGCCGCGATCGGTATCGCGGGCATGATGGTGTCGGTCGCGGCCTGCGGCGGCAGTGACGACAGCGACAGCGGCAAGAAGGCGGGAGCCGACGGGTACAAGGGGCAGACCCTGACCGTCTGGGCGATGGACGGCTCCACCCCGCCCGCCTGGACCAAGGATCTGCAGGCGGCCTTCAAGAAGAAGACCGGCGCGACGCTGAAGTTCGAGACCCAGAAGTGGGACGGGATCCAGCAGAAGATCACCACCGCCCTCTCCGAGTCGACCCCGCCGGACGTCATCGAGGTCGGCAACACCCAGACCCCCGCGTACGCGGCGACCGGCGGCCTCGCCGACCTGAGCGACCTGAAGAGCGGGATCGGCGCCGACTGGGCCGAGAACCTCAACGCGTCCGCGGTCTTCGACGGCAAGCAGTACGCGGCACCCTGGTACTTCGCCAACCGCGTCGTCATCTACAACAAGAAGGTCTGGGCCGACGCCGGCATCAAGGACACCCCGAAGACCCGGGACGAGTTCTACAAGGACCTCGACGCCATCGGCAAGAAGACCAAGGCCGAGCCGATCTACCTGCCCGGCCAGAACTGGTACTTCTTCGACGGCCTGACCATCGGCCAGGGCGCCGACCTGGTGAAGAAGGACGGCGACAAGTACGTCTCCAACCTCGCCGACCCCAAGGTCACCGCGGCCATGGAGATCTACAAGAAGTACCAGTCCTACTCCAAGGCCCCCATGGACAAGGACGAGGCCACCCCGCAGCAGGCCGAGGTCTTCGCCAAGGGCAACGTCGGTGCCTTCATCGGCATGGGCTGGGAGGCCGGCACGGCCATCGCCGCCAACAAGAAGATCGAGAAGGACATCGGCTACTTCACCATCCCCGGTGAGACCGCCGACAAGCCCGAGGGTGTCTTCCTCGGCGGCTCCAACTTCGCGGTGGCCGCGGGCAGCAAGAAGCAGGACCTCGCCAAGGAGTTCCTGAACCTCGCCCTGTCCGACAAGTTCGAGGGTGCGCTCGCCAAGCAGAACGGCGTCATCCCGAACAAGGAGTCGCTCAACTCCGTCCTCAAGGGCAACGTCGTCGCCGAGGCGGCCGCTCCCGCCGCCGCGCAGGGCGGTACGACGCCGCTGATCCCCGAGTGGGCCTCGGTGGAGAACACCCCGAACCCGATCAAGACGTACATGACCGCGGTTCTGAAGGGCAAGTCGCCGGCCGACGCCGCCAAGCAGGTCGAGGCCGAGATCAACAAGCGGCTCTCGCAGAAGAGCTGATCACCCTCCGCCGGGGGACGGCCGGACGACCGCAAGGCCGGCTGACCGTCCCCCGGCGCGCACGTGCCAGTGGCGATCTGGAGAGATGGCGAGCATGTCAGTGCAGACCGAACGCGCGGACACGGTCCCGGCACCGGGTGTCCGCAAGACGGGCGGGGCCCCGCCCGGCCCCGGAGGCGGGGACACCCGTACGAACAGACGCGGCGGATCCTTCGCCCCCTACCTGCTTCTGCTGCCGGCGCTGCTCGCCACCGTGGTGCTGCTGGGCTGGCCGCTGGTCAAGAACGGCATGCTGTCGTTCCAGAACCTCAACCCGCGCCAGCTGATCCTGCACCTCACGGAGTGGAACGGGTTCGACAACTACAGCGAGGTCCTGGGCAGTTCGGACTTCTGGAAGGTCGTCGAGCGGTCGGTGATCTTCACCGCCGTCAACGTCGTCCTCATCATGGTGCTCGGCACGCTGACCGGCCTGCTGCTCGCCCGGCTCGGCAAACGCATGCGGCTGCTGCTGCTGTTCGGCCTCGTGCTCGCCTGGGCGATGCCGGTGATCGCCGCGACCACCGTCTACCAGTGGCTGTTCGCCCAGCGCTTCGGCGTCGTCAACTGGCTGCTGGACAAGGCCGGCTGGCACTCGATGGCCGACTACAACTGGTTCGGCACCCAGCTCTCCACCTTCTCCGTGATCGCCCTGCTGCTCGTCTGGCAGTCGATCCCGTTCGTGGCGATCAATCTGTACGCCGCCACGACCACGATCCCCAAGGAGCTCTACGAGGCCGCCTCGATCGACGGGGCCGGCACCTGGAAGAGCTTCACCTCGGTGACGTTCCCGTTCCTGCGGCCGTTCCTGTGGGCCACGACGTTCCTTGAGGTCATCTGGATCTTCAAGGCGTTTCCGCAGATCTTCGCGATGAACGAGGGCGGCCCCGACCGGCTCACCGAGACCCTGCCGATCTACGCCTTCGTCGAGGGCCCCGGCAACCAGCACTACGGCATGGGCGCGGCCATCTCGTTCCTGACGATTTTCATCCTGCTCGCCCTGACCGCCTATTACCTGCGTACCGTTCTCAAGCAAGAGGAGGACGAGCTGTGAAGCGCTCTCTGACGGCCCGTCTGTGGCCCAACGCGATGGCCGTCGTTCTCTTCGTCGTCTTCGCGTTCCCCGTGTACTGGATGTTCGCCACCGCGTTCAAGCCGACCGGCGACATCATCGCGGACACCCCGGTCTTCCTGCCGACCGACATCACCCTGGACCACTTCAAGCGGGCCGTGAACGCCGACCACTTCTGGACCCTGGTCGCCAACTCCCTGACGGTCACCGTGCTTTCGGTGGTCTTCGCCCTCGTCATCGCGCTGCTCGCGTCCTTCGCGCTGGCCCGCATGCGGTTCAAGGGGCGGCGCGGTTTCGTGCTGACCTTCATGATCGCGCAGATGGCGCCCTGGGAGGTCATGGTCATCGCGATCTACCTGATCGTGCGGGACTCGGACATGCTCAACAGCCTGGTCCCGCTGACCGTCTTCTACATGATCATGGTGCTGCCCTTCACCGTCCTGACGCTGCGCGGCTATGTCGCCGCCGTGCCCAAGGAGCTGGAGGAGTCGGCCATGGTGGACGGCTGCACCCGCACCCAGGCCTTCGTGAAGGTGATCTTCCCGCTGCTGGCGCCGGGGCTGATGGCGACCTCGCTCTTCGGCTTCGTCACGGCGTGGAACGAGTTCCCGCTCGTCCTGATCCTCAACAAGGACATCGAGAAGCAGACGCTTCCGCTGTGGCTCTCCAGCTTCCAGACGACGTTCGGCGACGACTGGGGGGCGACGATGGCCGCGGCCACGCTCTTCGCCCTGCCCATCCTGATCCTCTTCGTCTTCCTCCAGCGCAAGGCCGTCAGCGGACTCACCTCCGGCGCCGTGAAGGGATAACGCCACCAGATGACGACGATCGCCTCCGGCACGGACACGCTCACCCGCGACGCCCTTGCCGTCCTTCAGCCCGGCTTCACCGGGACCAGCGCACCCGACTGGCTGCTGCGCCGGCTCGGTGAAGGCCTGGCCTCCGTGGGCCTGTTCGGCCGCAACATCGCCTCGCCCGAGCAACTGGCCGCCCTGACCGGCCAGTTGCGTGCCGAACGCGACGACGTGCTCGTCGCCATCGACGAGGAGGGCGGCGACGTCACCCGCCTGGAGGTGCGCACCGGCTCCTCGTTCCCCGGCAACCACGCGCTCGGCGCGGTGGACGACGTCGAGCTGACCCGCGAGGTGGCCGCGGAACTGGGCCGCCGCCTCGCCGCCTGCGGAGTCAACCTCAACTGGGCGCCGTCCGCGGACGTCAACTCCAACCCCGACAACCCGGTGATCGGCGTACGGTCCTTCGGCGCCGACACCGCTCTGGTGGCCCGGCACACCGCCGCCTATGTCACCGGCCTGCAGTCCGCGGGCGTCGCCGCCTGCACCAAGCACTTCCCGGGTCACGGCGACACCGCGGTCGACTCGCACCACGCGCTGCCCCGCATCGACGCGGGGCTGCCGGTACTCCAGGAGCGTGAACTCGTCCCGTTCCGCGCCGCGATCGCCGCGGGCACCCGCGCCGTGATGAGTGCGCACATCCTGATCCCGGCCCTGGACGCCGACCGCCCCGCCACCCTCTCCCCGCGCATCCTCACGGGGCTGCTGCGCGAGGAACTGGGCTACGACGGTCTCATCGTCACCGACGGCATGGAGATGCAGGCCATCGCCGCGACCTACGGCATCGAGCGGGGCAGCGTCCTCGCCGTCGCGGCCGGCGCCGACGCCATCTGCGTGGGCGGTGGCCTGGCCGACGACGACACGGTGCGCCGCCTGCGCGACGCCCTCGTGCGGGCCGTACGCACGGGGGAACTCTCCGAGGAACGGCTCGCGGACGCGGCGGCACGGGTACGCGCGCTGGCACGCTGGACGGCCGACGCAGCGAGGGACAGCGGTGCCGACGGGAGTGGGGTGCGCTCGGACGTCGGGCTCGTCGCCGCCCGCCGGGCGCTCACGGTCACGCCCTGCGAGGCGTACGCCCCCGTCACCGACCCGCCCTACGTCGCCGCCCTGACCCCCGTGGCCAACATCGCGGTCGGCGACGAGACCCCGTGGGGCGTCGCGGCCGAGCTCGCCCGGCTGCTGCCCGGCACGCGGACCGGCAGCTTCGCGGGGGACGGCGCCGGAGCGGACGCCCTCGCGGCCGCGGGCTCCCGCCGTATCGTCGCCGTCGTCCGCGACGAGCACCGCCACCCCTGGATGGCGGCCGCCCTCGACACCCTGCTCGGGGCCCGCCCCGACACCCTCGTCGTCGAGATGGGCGTCCCGCAGGCCACGCCCCGGGGCTCCCTGCACATCGCCACACACGGCGCGGCCCGGGTCTGCGGCCGGGCGGCGGCGGAGGTCATCGCGGGGGAGTAGCCCCGCACCCTGCCCCGAGTACGAAGGTGGCCGGGGGCGCCGGCACGGCCCCCCCGCGGCCCGATGGGGAGAGGAAACCAACGGTCAACAAGAGACACAGGGGGGAAGCGGGGGTACCGGCGGGGGGTTTGAAGGGTGGGGGTGGGGGTGG
>NZ_JBEXDZ010000120.1:0-30422 GCF_040606085.1 Streptomyces sp. NPDC005485
GCAGGCACCGTGATTTGGGTACGGTGCCTGCGGTTTCGTGCGTCCTCTTCCGGCCTCGTCACCGAACGCCGGACGGGGCCGAACGCCGGACGGGCCCGTAGGGGCTAAGCCCCTTCGCTCCGGTCCCTGATGACCTCGCCCTGGACGATCTTTCCGTCGGGGCGGTGGATGCGGGTCTGCTGGTAGGCGTCACCCAGAGGGCCCGGGACGGCCCGGCTCATCTTGCGGTCGATCGCTCGCTCGGCGTAGGCGCTGAGAGCCTTCTGGACCGGCGGGACGAGCAGGAGGAGTCCCAGGGCGTCGGAGATCAGGCCCGGGATCATCAGAAGGAGGCCGCCGAGCATCATCAGGCCGTTGCCGTTGCCTTTGCCTTTGCCTTTGCCGGCCGTGGGCGGCGTGCCGCTCTGCTGCTGTTGCAGCGTCTCGCTCAGGTTCTGGAAGGCCCGGCGCCCGGCCCGCTTGATGACCACGGAGCCGAGCACGAACCCGGCGACCAGCAGCAGGAAGACCGTGAAGCCACTGGCGGCGCCCGCCACCAGGGTGAGCAGCCAGATCTCCAGCACCAGCCAGGCGGCGACGCCGAGCGGCAGGAAGGTGCGCAGCCGGGAACGCCGCGGCCGGGCGGGGTAGGTGGGGGTCGGTGCGCCTGTCGTCATACGTCCAGTGTGCCTGGGCGCAGCTCAGCGCGGGATAAGGGGACGATCGACGGCGGCCGTGCGGCCGTACGGCTAGGGCTGCTTGCCGCGGCCGAAGACCTTGCCGACCCTCTCCCCCACGCCCCATGTGGTGACCCGCCACAGGGCCTCCACGAGGATGTCGCGGCTCATCTTGGAGTCGCCCAGCTCCCGCTCGACGAAGGTGATCGGCACCTCGACGACGTGGAAGCCGGCCCGGACGGCGCGACGGGCCAGGTCGACCTGGAAGCAGTACCCCTGCGAGGCGACCTCGCTGAGGCCGAGGCCTTCGAGGGTCTCGCGGCGGAAGGCGCGGTAGCCGCCGGTGACGTCGCGGATCGGCACGTCGAGCAGGACGCGGGAGTAGAGGCTGCCACCGCGCGAGATGAACTCGCGGGACTTGGGCCAGTTCACCACCCGGCCGCCCGGCACCCAGCGGGAGCCGAGAACCAGGTCGGCGCCCTTGAGGGCGGTCAGCAGCCGGGGCAGCTCCTCGGGCTGGTGCGAGCCGTCGGCATCCATCTCGATCAGGACGCCGTAGCCGTTGTCCATGCCCCAGCGGAAGCCCGCGAGGTAGGCGGCGCCCAGGCCTTCCTTGCCCTTGCGGTGCAGCACCTGGACCTGGTCGTCCTCGGCGGCCACCTCGTCGGCCAGCTTGCCCGTGCCGTCGGGGCTGTTGTCGTCGGCCACGAGAACGTGCGCGTCGGGCACGGAGGTCCGCACCCGGGCGACGATCTTCTTGATGTTCTCCGCCTCGTTGTAGGTCGGGATGATCACCAAGGCCGTGCCGAGCGGGCCGAACCGTCTCCCCTGGGCCTCTGCCGCGAGGGTCCCGTCGCCGTCGTTCACTGCTGCCCCTTCATGTCCGTACGCAGGGGTCCACCATAGTGGCCGTAACCAGTGGTTCCGCGTCGACGCGTTAGTACGGGGGTGTCGATTCCCCTAGAGGCGGGTAAGAGGGTGCCTTGCGGCCTTGAGCAGGCGTGCTGCGGATCGGGGCCCGGCGCCCTTCGGGCCGACCTGGGACCCGCTGGCTGCGGATCGACCGAAAGCCGTTGTCTACTGAACGTCCGGGCCCCACCCGGGTCACACCAAGCCGACTGACTGAACGTTCCCTCGCCTGGCGCGGGCGCTGGGCCTGGCTCCCAGTGTGGTGCGCCGGTGCGGCGCACCACCCCTGACCCAGCGGCGCTTCGACGACTGCTCGGAAGTTCCCCGGTCGGACGTCCGGTGGTGGACCCGGCCGAACCTACCGGCCCCCTGCGGCCAGCTGTCAACAGGCGTTTGACCTGCGACGTTTCCCTCAATCGCCTGGTCAGCGGGGAGGATGCGCAGGTCGCGCGACACGGGCGCGGACGCGGAACGGGGCCGCGCCACCCCCGGACATCACTCGTCCGGCCGTACGAATACCGTGCGGCCGCCCACGACGGTGCGCAGGCAGACGGGCAGGTCGCCCCCGGGCGTCAGGTCCGGCAGCCCGGGGGTGCCGGAGCGGGGGTCGGTGGACCAGCGCGCGACCCGGTCGTCGGGGGCCTGCACGACGAGGTCGTCGGTGCGCCACACGGCGTAGTCGGCGGGCGCGCCGGGCACCAGGACACCCGCGTCGTCCCGTCCGACCGCCCGCCATCCACCGCGCGTATGCGCGGTGAACGCGGCGCGGACGGACACCCGGTGCTCGGGCGTGCGATGGAAGGCGGCGGCGCGGACAGTGCCCCACGGGTCGAGCGGCGTGACGGGGCTGTCGGAGCCGAAGGCGAGCGGGACGCCGGCGCGCAGCAGCGCCGCGAACGGGTTGAGCGTGCGCGCCCGCTCCGCGCCCAGGCGCTCGGCGTACATGCCGTCCTCGCCGCCCCACAGCGCGTCGAAGGCGGGCTGGACGGAGGCGGTGAGGCCGAGTTCGGCGAAGGCCGCGATGGTCTCGGGGGTGAGCATCTCGGCGTGCTCGACGCGGTGCCGGGCGGCGCGGACGCGGGCCAGGCCGACCTTCTCGGCGGCTGACCGCACGCCCTCGACCACCGAGGCCACGGCAGCGTCCCCGATGGCGTGGAAGCCCGCCTGGAGGCCCGCCTCGGTGCACGCGGCGACATGGGCCGCGACGGCGGCGGCGTCCAGGTAGGCGGTGCCGGTGTGGTCGGCGTCGGCGTACGGCCCGTGCAGGCACGCGGTGTGCGAGCCGATGGAGCCGTCGGCGAAGAGGTCACCGGCGGCGCCGACCGCCCCCAGGGCGCGGGCCCTGGAGATGCCTTCGTCGCCCCACTCGGCCCAGTAGCCGACCACACGGGGCCCGGGCTCCTCGTCGGCGAGCCGGAGCAGCCCCGCGAGGTCGTCCTCGGAGGAGATGTCCGGGCCCGCGCACTCGTGGACCGAGCCGATGCCGAGCGAGGCGGCGTGGGCGAGTGCGGCGCGCTGCGCCTCGGCGCGCTGGGCGGCGGTGACGGCGCCCAGCGCGGTGGCCCGTACGGCGTGGTGGGCGTCGCGGGTCAGGGGGCCGTCCTCGTGGGCCCGGGCCCCGGGGACCAGGTCGAGGAGCGCCGTGCTGACGACCGCCGAGTGCACGTCGATGCGGGAGAGGTAGAGCGGGCGTCCGCCGGTGGCCTCGTCGAGTTCGGCGCGCGTCGGCGGGCGTCCGCCGGGCCAGCGGGCCGCGTCCCAGCCGTGCCCGAGCAGGACCCGGTCGGCCGGGCGCGCCGCGGCGAAGTCGCGTACCCGGGCGAGGGCCGCCTCCAGGGAGGGGGTGTCGGACAGGTCGAGGCCGGTGAGGGCGAGTCCGGTGGCGGTGGTGTGCACGTGGGCGTCGGTGAACGCCGGGGTGACCAGCGCCCCTTCGAGGTCCACGACCGCGTCGACCCCGTCCGCGAAGGCGTCGGCGGCGCCTTCGGAGCCGACCCAGGCGACCTGGCCGCGTTCGACGACCATCGCGGTGGCGAAGGGGTCGGCGGGGCTGTGGACTTCTCCACCGCGCAGCAGCACGGTGTCCGACGAGGCGGTGCTCTCACTCATGGGGAACAGTCTCGCGCCTCGGCAGGGCTCTCCCGCGCGCGGGTCCGCGAGAGGGGTCAGATGCGGGGCGGCCGCGACTCGTACGGCGTCGACAGGACCACGGTGGTGCGCGTCGACACGCCCGCCAGGGTGCGCAGACGGGCCAGCAGCTCCTCCAGCTCGTGCGGGGTGGCCACGCGGACCTTGAGGATGTAGTTCTCGTCGCCCGCGACGCTGTGGCAGGCCTCGATCTCGGGGACGTCGGCGAGGCGTTCCGCGATGTCGTCCGGGGCGCTGGGGTCGAACGGTTTCACCGAGATGAACGCGGTCAGCGGCAGCCCGACGGCCTCCGGGTCCACGACCGCGGCATAGCCGCGAATGACGCCGCGCTGCTCAAGGCGGCGGACCCGCTGGTGCACGGCCGACGTGGACAGGCCCGTGGCCTTGCCCAGGTCGGTGTAACTCATCCGCCCATCGGCGACGAGCAACTGCACGATCTGTCGGTCGAGCTCCTCCATGGCGCAAGAACCTACAGGTCCGTTGATCCCGGCGGATACCTGAGCCGCGCAGGTCATACCCTGTTCGTGATGTGGCTGAGAGCGGCCTGTGCGCCGCGCGGGGACATATCCACCGGGCCGGGCACCTGCGGGTGGCATGTGACGAACGCCACACAGCTGGAACCGGGTCCGTGATGTTCTCGTGATTACCGCAGAGACGGGACGGGAAGTGCTTGCTGTGGTCGAGGCCGCAGCGCCTTGTCGGCCCAGCCCTAGGGGGAGAATCCCATGCAGAGTCTTAAGCGCCCTGGTCGTACTGCGCCCAAGCGGCAGCAGCCGGTGCTGGATCCCGAGCCGGAGGGTGTCGAACCGGACGCTCTCGACGGCGAGGAGTTCGACGCGTACGACACCTTCGAGATGTACCGGGTGATCTGCCCGGACTGCTCGCAGCCGATCGCACTCCTGGCGGACGAGGAGGTTCTGCCGGAGCACGCGCTGTGCGCCTCCCCGTGGAACCCGTTCGGGCTCACGGTCTGCGCCGGCACGGGCCGCGGGGCTGCCGACGCCCGCCCGGCCGACGAGTCGGCGGAGCCTCAGGAGCAGGACACCGCCCTCCTGTTGACGCTGCCTCAGGGCCTGGACTGGCGGACGCAGCCCTTCTCGCACGTCGGTGGCCCGGGCTCGCGCCCGATGCGGGTCCCCGAGATGCGGCGCGAGGCCGCCTGAGCCGTCCCGGCGGCGACCCGCGTCAATCCCAGTAACTGCCCTGCACCATGGCCCGCAGGCTGCCGTGGTGCAGGATCAGGGTGTCCGGGTCCTCGGGAACGGCGACCTCGCCGAAGTGCGCCTGGCGGTAGGCGACGCGCAGCATGACGATCGCGTGCCGCAGGGCGGCGTACAGCGTGTGGAAGTCCATGTCCCGCGGTGTGTGGCCGGTGAGTTCGGCGTAGCGGCGCTCCACGCGGTCGCGGCGCAGGAAGTCCGGCAGTCCGGGCTGGCCGAAGCCGACGGTCAAGTCCTGGAAGAAGCGGTGCAGATAGACGGTCCAGCCGAGGTCGACCTCGCGTGGAGCGAGGGACGCCATCTCCCAGTCGAGCACCGCCGCGGGTTCGAAGCCGTCGTAGACGACGTTGCCGATGCGCGCGTCGCCCCAGTTGAGCACCGGCTGGCCCTCGTCGTGCGGCCACAGTTCGTCGAGCCGGTCGAAGGCGCTCTCGATCAGGGGCGAAGGTGACAGCCCGTCAGTCACCCATGCGTAGTAGGCGCGTTGGCTCTCCACGTGACGGCGAAGGGGACTGCCCTCGCCGGGCGGAGAGAGGAACTCGGCCTCCCCCACCGGCACTTGGTCGTGCAGGCGTGCCAACACCCCGACGGATGCCGCCTCCAGGTGGGCCCGTTCCTCGTCGCTCGCCGCGTGCAGCCAGTTTCCCTCGTACGTGTAAGGCATGACGTCCGGCGGGACACGCCCCTCGACGCGCTCCATGACGAAGAAGGGCGCCCCGAGCGGGCCGGGATCCTCCTCCAGCCACAGCACGCGCGGTACGGGCACGTCGGTGCGCTCGGCGACCAGGCGCATCGTGCGGTACTGCGCGCGCATGTCGTAGACCGGGAAGACGGTGTACGCCGCCGGGTCCGCCGCCAGCCTCAACGCGCAGGCGCGCAGCGGGGGTTCGGGGTGTTCGATGTCGAAGAGGAGGGTCTCGCTGGACATGCCGTTCGACTCGGGGACGCGGACGCCGGCCGCCTTGGCGCCGGGAAGCCGGGTGTCCAGCCAGACGGTCAGGCGCCGGGCGAGTTCCTCCGGGTCACGGGTGGTCGTGCGCGGGCGGGGTGCCGTGCTCATCTCGCCACTCCCTTCGGGGACTTCACGGGCTCCACGGGTTTCACGGACTTCGGTGACCGCACTGGCTTCGGGCTTCATCCACGTCAGGGGGCCATCGAGTCGAATCCCGTGAAGCCGCTCGGATCGTGGCGGCCGAACGAGCCGTGTTCGAAGATGCCGTGGCCGACCTGACCGTCCAGCGTGAAGCGGGCGGCGTGGTCGATCACGCCGTACGCGGCGAGGGGGTGGGCGGAGGCGTCGGCGAGGTCGTACACCCGCTCGTCGGTCCAGCCGCGGCCGCGCCAGGTGCCGTGCTGCCAGTCGTCCGCGGGCGGGTAGCCCGCTCCGAGCGCGAGCGGGGACGAGGTCAGCACCTCGACACCGAGTTCCAGGGGCTTGCGACCGCGCGGGTCGGTGAGGTGAATGACGGCGCGCTCGGGGTGGCGGGTGCCCAAGCGGTATGCGATGTCGGCCTGGGGCCAGCCGAGTTGGCGGTCGCTCTCACCGTCGCGGACGAGAGTCGCGTCGTTGAGGGTGCGGTAGCCGTCGGCGTCCTCCTGCGTGATGACCATCAGGAAGCGGTCGTCGAAGCGGACCGGGCACCAGATCCAGTGGAAACCCTCGGTCGGGTTCTCGTCCGCCAGGCGGCCGCTCTCCTCCCCCGGTACGGGCCGCACGCCCCAGCTGCGGTCGCGGGTGCCCGTCCACTCGCCGGCGCGCACGAGGATCTCCTCGCCGCCGACGCGGATGACGCCCTCGACGCCGCCCGCCTGCACGAAGCGCCGTCCCTCCAGGGTGAGCCGGCCGCCGCGGCGCTGGACGTGGTGCGGTTCCCAGAGCGCGGGGAAGCCGGCGGTCCAGGTGATGTCGTAGGACAGGCAGTCACCGTCGCCCTGGAGGCGCAGGCGGCGCAGCGGCTCCTCGACCGTGATGCGCAGCGGTCCGACGGCGAGGTTCGTCCGGTCGTCGCCGAGGGCGTCGGAGGCGCGCAGCGCGTGCAGGCTGTCCCCGAGCCGCAGCGTGGCGTACGCGTCGATCACTCCGAGGTTCGGGTACACCCCGAGCCCGAGGATCAGCAGGGCGCGTCCCTCGTGGTCGAGGACGTGGAAGATGCAGCGGTCGTACGCGTTCCGGTCGCCGGTGGCGACGTGCTTCATGGACAGCGGCACCTGGTGCACGGGGTATTCGTCGAGGGCGACGGGTCGGTCGTCGGTCACGGCATGCCTCCCTGGGCGCACGGCAGTTGACGTCGACCGGAGGGGTACGGCCCCGGCGGCGGAGTTGACGGTACGTCAGATGCCATGCGGGGGCCAGGGTCCGTCCGGCGGAACGGGGCGGATGCCTGGCGGTTCGGCGCGCGGGGTTCGGCTCCCGAAGCCGGAGGCCACGCCTTCGGGGGCGGCTTCGGCGCCTGCTTCTCGGCATCCGGCGCTCAGCCCCGGACTCCCCGTGAACTCACGCTCGATTCGGCCCGCCGGTGACCCGGCGGCCGCCCGTGCGTTGCCCTGGTATGACCGCCACATATCCCGCGACAGGCCGTCGGCGCCGCACTCTCGTACCCGCGGCTCCCGTAGGGCCCACGTCGGCAGAATCGGTTCCGCAGGTGGCTCTGCCGCTGCAGGATCCGCCCATCTACCGCGCCCTGATCAGGACCTGGGCCGACCGCGGCCGTACCCTGCCGGGACGCCACGACCCGGAGTGGGCCCGGCTGGTGGCGCCGTCGGCGATGTACGGGTACGGCTACGGGCCGTTCAGCGCGAGTCGGGACCCGCGAGGTGACGGGCGATGACCATGCGCTGAATCTGGTTGGTGCCCTCGACGATCTGCAGGACCTTGGCCTCGCGCATGTACCGCTCAGCCGGGAAGTCCGCCGTGTAGCCGTACCCGCCGAGCACCTGGACGGCGTCCGTGGTGACCTTCATCGCGGTGTCGGTGCACAGCAGCTTGGCCATGGCCGCCTGCTTGGAGAACGGCCGGCCCGCGTCGCGCAGCCGGGCCGCGGCCAGGTAGAGCGCCCGGCCCGCCTCGATCTGGGTCGCCATGTCGGCGAGCATGAAGCGCAGCCCCTGGAAGTCCGAGATCGGCCGGCCGAACTGCTCGCGTCCCGTGGCGTACGCGACGGCCTCGTCCAGGGCCGCCTGGGCAACCCCTATGGCACAGGCCGCGATGCCGAGGCGCCCGGAGTCGAGCGCGGACAGGGCGATCGCGAAGCCCTGTCCCTCGTCGCCGAGGCGCCGGTCGTCGGGGACCTGGACCCCGTCGAAGTGCACCTGGGCGGTCGGCGAGCCCTTCATGCCCATCTTCTTCTCGGGCAGCGCGGCGTGCAGCCCCTCGGCGTCGCCGGGCACGAGGAAGGCCGTGATGCCCCGGGCACCCTCGCCGCCGGTGCGCGCCATGACGGTGTAGAAGTCGGCGACGCCGCCGTGCGTGATCCAGGCCTTGGTGCCCGTGATCGCCCAGCCCTCGTCCCCCCGGACGGCCTTTGTGCGCAGCGACGCGGCATCCGATCCGGAAGAGGGCTCGGAGAGGCAGTACGCGCCGAGGAGACCGCCGCCGAGCATCGCGGGCAGGTGCTCGACCTGCTGCTCCTTGGTGCCGTAGTTCGCGAGCGCGTGACAGGCGAGGGTGTGCACACTGACGCCGAGGCCGACGGTGAGACGGACCGCGGCAAGCTCCTCCAGGACCTGGAGGTAGACCTCGTAGGGCTGGTCACCGCCGCCGTACTCGGAGTCGTAGGGGAGTCCGAGCAGCCCGGACTGCGAGAGCAGTGCGAAGACCTCGCGCGGGAAGCGCCCGGCGTCCTCCTCCTCGGCCGCCTTCGGGGCGATCTCACGCTGCGCGATGTCGCGGACGAGCGAGATCAGATCCCGGGCCTCGTCCGTGGGCAGTTGACGGTCCACCGGCTGCGGGGCGCGGTCAGGCATGGCGACGCTCTCCTCCCTGTCGGGCACATCGACGGAAAACGCGCCTTGGGTGGGGCGGCTCCGCCGGTCTTTCACGGCTCAGCCGATGGTGCCGTCCGGGGGTGGAGAACGGCCTGACCAGTGACTGTGGCGCTGTGAGTATGCCCGATCGGCGGCATCGAGTCACCAGTTAACGACCGCTTACTAAAAGAAAGGGAAATTGGTCCGAACCATTGACGCACTGGTCTAGTCCTCCTACTGTCTGCTCCCAGCAGGTCCCGGCACCACTTCCCCGCGCTCCCCTCCCCCACGAGGAGACATGATGCTCAGACCGCACGGCTCCCGCCTCCGCACCCTTCTCGCCACCGCGTGTTGCGCCGTCCTCGGCGCCGGGCTGCTGGCCGGCGCAGGCACCGCGACCGCGACCGCCCAGCCGTCCGACACCCCCGCAGCCGCGACCGCGGCCGGATCGAAGGTCGTCGGCTACTTCACCGAATGGGGTGTCTACGACCGGAACTACCACGTCAAGAACATCCAGACGTCCGGGTCGGCCGCCAAACTGACCCACATCAACTACGCGTTCGGCAACGTCACCGGCGGCAAGTGCGCCATGGGCGACGCGTATGCGGCGACCGACAAGGCCTACACCGCCGCCCAGTCCGTCGACGGAGTCGCCGACACCTGGGACCAGCCCCTGCGGGGCAACTTCAACCAGTTGCGCAAACTGAAGAAGCTCCACCCGAACCTCAAGGTCCTGTGGTCCTTCGGCGGTTGGACCTGGTCGAGCGGTTTCGGTGAGGCGGCGAGGAACCCGGCGGCCTTCGCACAGTCCTGCTACGACCTGGTGGAGAACTCCAAGTGGGCGGATGTCTTCGACGGCATCGACATCGACTGGGAGTACCCCAACGCCTGCGGCAACACCTGTGACACCAGCGGCAGGGCGGCGTACAAGAACCTGATGGGGGCACTGCGTTCGAAGTTCGGCTCCGGCGCGCTCGTCACCTCGGCGATCACGGCCGACGCCACGAGCGGCGGCAAGATCGACGCGGCCGACTACGCGGGCGCCGCGCAGTACGTCAACTGGTACAACCCGATGACGTACGACTACTTCGGCGCCTGGGACGCCACGGGTCCGACCGCTCCGCACTCGGCGCTCAACTCGTACAGCGGCATCCCCAAGGCGAACTTCTACACCTCCGCGACCATCGCCAAGCTCAAGGGCCTCGGCATCCCCGCCTCGAAGCTGCTGCTCGGCATCGGCTTCTACGGGCGCGGCTGGACGGGCGTCACGCAGGCGGCGCCGGGCGGCACGGCCACCGGTCCGGCTGCGGGGACGTACGAGCAGGGCATCGACGACTACAAGGTGCTCAAGACGAAGTGCCCGGCCACGGGCACGGTCGGCGGCACGGCGTACGGCAAGTGCGGCAGCAACTGGTGGAGCTACGACACCCCCTCCACCATCGCGGGCAAGATGACCTACAAGAACCAGCAGGGCCTGGGCGGCACCTTCTTCTGGGAGCTCAGCGGTGACACCTCCAACGGCGAACTGATCAAGGCGATCAACTAGCGTCGGAGCTACGGCACTTGGGGCGGGGGTCTCCGGACCCCCGCCCCTCGCTCAGTTGTCCCGGCGGGCCGCCGCCGGGGCCGGATACGCGGGGTCGATCTCCTCGACGGCGCGCAGCGCGCCACCCAGCATCTTCACCAGCAGGTCACCCATGGTGGCCCGCTGCAGAGTCGGCCGGCCGATCCACTCCAGGGTCGCCCCCTCCACGCTGCACAGCCAGCCGAGCAGTGCCATGCGCGGCAGCGGATCGATCTTCCGCCTGCCGTAGGCGCCTTCGGCGATGGTCTCCACGATGGCGGCGCGCACCGCGTCACGTATGGCGTGCACCTCGGCGTCGAAGCCGACGCCACCGCTGATGATCGTGCGGTACGCGGCCTGGTTGCACTCGGCGTAACGGAGGTAGCCGTCGATGGTGCGGTGCACCCGCTCCTCGGGGGGCAGTTCGAGGCCGCTCGCCGCGCGGGAGACCAGGTCGGCCACCGAGTCCTCGACGATGGCCAGGTAATAGCCGCGCTTGGACTGGAAGTAGTAGTAGATCAGCCCCTTGGCGACGCGCGCCTGCTTGGCGATGTCGTCCATCGACAGTGCGTCGTAGGACGTGTCGGCGAACAGCTTCCGTCCGACGGCGATGAGTTCGGCGCGGCGCGCCAGTGAGCGGTCGGTGCCGCGCGCTCGCGGGCGGTCGACGCCGCGCTGTTGACTCTGATTCAATTTCAGCCCTGGTCTCCAACTGCCGACGGGACAACCGCAGTATGGCAGACCGGGTCATCCGCCCGTTCGACGATGATCGACAACTCGCTTGACGATCACGGCAGTTGGGTTCGAACAGCGGCGGGCCGGATGGCTCAGACCAGGCCCAGCTGGGTGACGAGCATCGCGAGGACCACCACGAGGGTCCAGCCCAGCACGTGCTCGAGGATCTTCGGCCCGTCGTCCTTGGGGCCGCCGGTGCGGGCACGGAGACGGGTGGCGGTGGCGGAGGTCGCGGTCATTGGCATCTCGCTGACGTAGTGGTGCGCTGGACACCCCCCGGCCTCGGCCGGCTCCCCTCCGACCCGACCACCTTGCCACCGGAACGGCTCCGAGCGGTAGAGAGCTTGGTCACGCCCCACGTTTCGACGACCTTCGAATGGTGCGGGTGACCACAACGATGTGCGTCGGCTGTGCGTCTTTTCACATGACAGTGGTCAGCCAACGAAAGGTCCTCGATGAGCTCATTCCGGACGCCTCACCGCAGAGCCCGCCTCGCACTCGCGGCGGCGATCACCGTTGCGGCAGCCTTCACGGGTCCGGTCTCGCAAGCCGCTTCCTCCTCCTCCGCAGCCCCGTCCCCGGGCGCGGCGGGCATCGGCGATCCGATCTTCCCGCTCGACGGCAACGGCGGATACAAGGTGGGCCGCTACACCCTCGACTTCGACTGGCAGGCGCCGAAGACCCCGTTCGAGGCGTCCGCGACGATCAGGGCGACCGCCACCCAGTCCCTGTCCCGCTTCAACCTCGACTTCGCCGGGAACACCCTGCACACGGTCACCGTGAACGGGGCGAAGGCCACCGCCGAACGCGACGGCGACGAGCTCGTGGTCACACCGAAGGCACCCCTGCCCAACGGAACGTCCTTCACGGTCAAGGTCACGTACACCGCCGACCCGACCCAGATACGGCACCGCGACGACGCGATCGAGGACTACGGCTGGATCCCCACTCCCGACGGCACCGTGCTGTATCCGCAGCCCAACGGCGCCAAGATGATCTTCCCGTCGGACGATCACCCGAGCCTGCGCGCGCCGATCACCTTCCACATCACCACCCCGGCGGGGCTGAAGGCCGTCGCCAACGGCAAGCTCACCGACCGCACCGAGCAGGCCGACGGGCGCGTGAAGTGGACGTACGACTCGGAGCAGCCGGTGGCGGCGCAGCTCGCGCAGCTGGCGATCGGCAAGTTCACCTTCGTGGACAGCACGGGCCCGCACGGACTGCCGATCCGTGACGTGGTCCCGGACGACCTGGTGGCGCCGACCGCGCAGTACCGCAAGCTCACCTCGGACCACATCGCCTGGCTGGAGGCGCGGCTCGGCCCGTACCCCTTCAACCGGTACGGCATCCTGGTCGGCGACACCGACCTGGGCGTGGCCCTGGAGACGCAGACCCTCTCCCTGGTCCCGAAGGCCGACCTGCTCGGCGACCAGGTCAGCGCCGAGCGGAACCTCGTGCACGAGCTGACCCACCAGTGGCTGGGCGACAGCGTCGGGGTCAAGACGTGGTCGGACCTGTGGCTGAGCGAGGGCCACGCCCGCTTCTACGAGCGGCTCTACTCGGAGGCGCACGGCGGCGTGAACTTCGAGGAGACGATGAAGACCGCGTACGCCGCCCACGACCAGTGGCGCCACGACTACGGCGCCCCGGCCGAGCCGACCGAGCCGAACCTCTTCAAGCGGATGCGGTACGACGGCTCGACGCTGGTCCTGTACGCGTTGCGCGAGAAGGTCGGCCAGGAGACGTTCGGGAAGATCGAGCGGGCCTGGTTCGCCAAGTACCACGGGAAGACGGCCGGTACGCAGGACTACATCGACCTGGCGTCGAAGGTCTCCGGTGAGGACCTGGAGGACTTCCTGCACCCGTGGCTGTACGGGCCGAAGACCCCGCCGATGCCGAACCACCCGGACTGGGTGGTCACCCCGGTCCAGAGCTGAACCCCGCGGCGGCGAGGGGCGCCTGCGGACGCTCCTCGCCGCCGCGAACCGGGACCACTGGCAGGCGGTGCCCTCAGCTCAGCGCACCCCGACCGCGGCCAGCGCGCGCCGCTGCGCCGGGGTCGGATGTGCGGGGAAGTACAGGTAGCAGACACCGCCCGTGCCGGAGACGACCTTTCCGGAGGCGTTGTAGCGCTTGGTGCGGAGCCAGATGTTCTCCCACTCGCGCCGCTTGTAGACACGGCGGACCGCGTCGTCGCCCGGCGAGGCCGGGTCGTTGGCGATCACGTCGCCGTCCGCGGTGAAGCCGATCACCGTCATCAGATGGCCGGAGGTGCCGTAACCGGCCCCCGTCAGCTCGGTCTTGAGGAAGGACTGCGACGTTATGGCCGGGATTCCCGCGGCGATCAGCGTCTCGAGGTCGGTGAGTGAACCGAGCCGGGTGACCACGCCCTGGAGATCCTTGTACGTCGCCGCGTAGGCGGCGTTGAACGGCCAGTTGCCGCAGCCGCCGTACTGGTAGTCGTAGGTGAACCGGGCCGCATGACAGACCTGCGGGTCGGCGAACTGCGGGTCGACCCAGGCCAGTTGCTCCGCGGTGGGCCTGCGGCCCCAGTACTCGATGATCATCTGCGAGGAGGTCGGGCTGCACCAGGCCTCGCCACCGTTGTCGTACTGCGGGTACTGGCCGGCGTGGATCTCCTGCGAGTACCGCGGCACCGCCAGCTCCGCGGCGGGGCCGGGTGCGGAGGCCGGGACGGTGAAGCGGTCGGGGATGTCGGAGCCCATCGCCCCCAGGCGCCACACGGTGGGTGTCTGCTTCGTGCCCGGAGTGCGGTAGAGCGTCAGCCGCAGCCGGTAGGCGGTCAGGCGCAGTCCGGAGGCGGCGTCGTCGATGGAGAAGGTGTCCGTCCAGACGGTGCTCTTGTCGTCGGTCTGGTCGTCCACCGAGGTCCGCTTGATGTCCTGGTCACCGGCGGCCCAGCGGCCCATCACGTACCACGGGGTGTCTGTGCCGTCGGAGTACGTGCCCGTCAGCTCGACCTGCAGCCAGGTGCCGGCCGGGGTCTTCGCGTTCCAGCAGGCGATGACCTCGGTGGCCGGCACGGAGAGCCGGTGGAGCGGCGACGTCCAGACCGCGTACTCCCAGGTGGCGGTCTTCTGGGTGTGCGGGTCGGTGTAGTCGGTCGTCCCGGCCGGGGCGGCGATCACCAGACCGGGGCGCGCGCCCGCGACGGCACGGGTGCCCTGCGAGCTGCCGCCGCGCCAGTCGGCGCACGAGGTCCAGGCGTGGTTGTCCACGAGAGGCGAGGGCGCCTTTGTCGAGCGGGTCATGGGTGCCGCGGCCGCGGGGCCCCCGGCACCGGTCGCCGCCGCGGCGAGGGCCACGGCCAGGATGACTCTGCGGGACGGCTCTGCGGCTCTGGTCATGGGCGGGTGACCCCCAGTTCGTCCGGAAGCGGCGGTTCAGGCACACGGCTGTGCGCCCACTATGGACGCCGTACACCGACTCCTGCCAGCACTTCGACCCGCGCCACGCCCATCAATATTGGTCGGGACCACTGGCATGACCTGCGAGACCCCGGCCGACGGCGATGCCGTGGGCCGGGGCCGGGAGCGCGCGGGTCAGATGAGGTCCATCGCGGCGACCTCGTCGGGACGCCCGTAGCTGACGGGTCCCTGGAAGCGGCGGCGCGCGGTGGCGAACCACCAGACGGTCGCGATGATCAGCACCGCGGCGAGGGCGATCGGCGCGTAGTTGAACGTGTCGACGGTGATCGGCGAGACCGAGGGCAGCATGAACAGCACGCTGCTGGCCAGGATCCAGAGCACGGCCACCCAGCCGACGACCTTGCTCCAGCGGCCCAGGTTCCAGGGACCGGCCCGGAACTCCTCGCCGAGCCGCAGCCGCAGGAAGATCGGCACGGCGTAGGCGAGGAAGAGGCCGACGACGTTGACGCTGACGATGGCGGTGAAGGCCGTGTGCGACCACCAGCCGGGCACCACCAGGGCCAGCGAGCAGCCGACCGCGAGCCAGACGGCCTTGACGGGCGTGCGGGTGCGCGGCGAGACCGAGTGCCACCAGTGCGAGCCAGGCATGGCGCCGTCGCGCGAGAAGGCGAAGATCTGCCGGGTGTTGCTCGTCAGGTTGGCCAGGCCGCAGAAGAGCATGGCCCCGATCACGATCAACAGGATGAACTTAGCCATGCCCATGCCAAGGCCATCGATGAGAATCTGCACCGGCGGCGCCGAGGAACCGGCCACCTGGTCATAATCATGAATGCTGTACACAAGGGCGAGCATCAGGATCAGTCCGGTGATCGCCGAATAGCCGATCGCCCGCATGATCCCCTTCGGTGCGTTGACCGTGGCCCGCACTGTTTCCTCGGACATGTGGAAGCTGCCGTCGAAGCCGGTGAACGTCCAGCTGGTGACGAGCAGACCGAGCATCCCTCCGTAAAGGCCGTTCGTGAAACCGGTGTTGTTCGCGAAATGCGTGACGAACGAGGCCGACTGATGGTCGTCGGGCATCACGATCAGTGTGCTCACGATCACTACCAGCCCGATCAGGAGCCACCACACGGAGATCCGGTTGAGCAGTGCGACCAACTGCACGGTGTAGGTATTGGCCAGACCCTGGAGCACGATGATCAACGCCGTGATCAGTACGGTCTGGTGGGCAGTGGGCTGGTACGAGGACCACTGCAGGGCGATGAAGGCCTGGATGAAGGTGGCGGCCGCGTAGCCCGTGGCGGCCGTACCGCCGACCTGGCCCACGAAGTTCAGCCAACCCGTGTACCAGGACCATGCGCCCTTGTGACGCTTGGCGAGCTTTCCCGCCGAGAAATAGAGAGCACCACTGGTCGGATAAGCGGAAGCCACCTCCGCCATGGCGGCGCCGATGAACAGCACCATGACGGAGACGCCGATCCAGCCGAATACGAGAATACGCGGCCCACCCGCGTTCATTCCGAATCCGAAGGATGAGAAAATACCCGAGATGATATTGATGATGGTGAAGGAGATCGCGAAATTGTCGAACGCCTGGAATCGACGCGTCAGCTTTCGCGGATATCCCATCGCATGCAGCGTCGCGTCGTCGTCGAGGGCGGCGGGATCCTCACCCGCACGCCCTCTCGTCCGTGGGACCGATATCCGTTCTGACACAACCTGACCTTTCTCTGGGGGGTGACCGGAGGTCTGGGGAGCGACCGGAGGCCCGGCCGGGCGGATCAGCCGGCGCCCGGCACCGGCAGGCCGCAGGAGCGGCGGGCGCGGGACAGCTGCTCCGCGGGCTCGCCGAACGCGCTCCACGGCATACGGGAGGCGTAGGGGCCCATCGCCATGAAGACCGCCCGCGCCTCGAACTCGCGCTGCGCCATGAACAGCGCGTGCGCGAGATACGCCAGGTCGAGCACCGGTGTGAACCGGTAGCCCGACACCTGGGGAAGCCAGTTCTGATAAATGGCCAGCGCTGTGGAGCGCCACTGAGGCTGCTCCCAGACGCGGTCGGCGAGCAGCTGCGAGGGGTTGTAGCTCTCGACCAGGGACACCAGCGGGAGCAGCCGCAGCGGCGAGGAGACGGGCGCGCGCTGACTGAGGAAGGCGGCCACGTCCCAGGCCGCGTTCACCGAACCGCCGTGCCGGGTGAAGAAGAAGGCCAGGAAACGGTGGTGGCCCTCACGGTTCCAGGGGTCGAGCCGCAGCACGTGCGAGAAGAGCTGCCAGGGGCCGGGCGGCGCGGTGAGCAGACCGTGCGGGGCGGGATCGCGGAGGTCGTGCAGCCGGGCCATGGAGAGCTTGGCGACCCAGGGCGTCGGGTCGGCGGGGGTCATCTGGGAGGCCCGCTCACAGGCGGCCAGCGCTATCCGTTCCAGCGCCTCGGCGCGGTCGTCCCGCGCGTCGGCCGCCCGCAGCGCCCGCTGCACGGCCACCCGGGCCCACATCAGCCCGGCCTCGGGGGTCGGCTCCTCGGCGAGCCACTGCTCGGCCAGGTCGGAGTCGGCGGCCTCGGAGGCAAGGACCAGCGAGCGGTGAGCGCGCAGTCCGTAGTCGTCGCGTGCCTCGGCCAGGGCTTCCTGCGCGCTCAGATAGCGGCCGGCCCGCACATCCACGCATACGCTCGCGAGTCTGCGGTCGTCGGCCGCCGGATGCCAGACATACTGCCCTTCGAATAACCCCGCGGCCATCTTCCCCTGTCCATCCCCGTACGACGCCTCGCAGTGCGCATATGCCGCCCGGGTTTGAATTTCGGTCAGGACTTTCCTCGCCCGCGCGGACAGCAACCCGAACACTACTCAGCATCAAGCAGAACCGGAACCTGGGTTCCGAAATACCTGGATCGATGCCATTCATCCGCGGCGGCGGCCGGAAAGCGACGGCCGGCGACGACTCGAAAACTGTTCAATTTCATACGATCCCGCTTCCCCCTGAATTCGTCCGGTATCGACCGCGATAGAATGTGCTGTTGGAATATGCGAACCGACCACCGCTCCCCGGGAACCACGATTCACGACCTCGCCGCCCACCTGCGACGCCTGCCGCCCTCCTGCGGCCCCACCCGCCTGATCGGCGTCGACGGACACGCGGGCTCCGGAAAGTCCACCTTCGCCCGGCAGTTGGCCGCCGCGCTCGGCGGTGCGCCCGTGCTGCACCTCGACGACATCGCGACACACGAGGAACTGTTCGCCTGGACCGGCCGGCTGCTCGCCCAGGTGATCGAGCCGCTGCGGCAGGGCGAGCCGGCGCGCTATCCCCCGTACGACTGGAACACCCGGCGCTTCGGGGCGGTCCGCGAGCTGCCGCCCGCCCCCGTGATCCTGCTGGAGGGGGTAGGGGCGGGCCGCCGCGAGGTACGCCCGTTTCTCGCGGGTCTGCTGTGGATGGAGTTGCCGCGCGAGGAGGCCTGGGCGCGAGGGAGACTGCGGGACGGTGAGGAGCAGAGCGAGTTCTGGGTCAGGTGGGTTCGCGCCGAGCGCCGGCACTTCCTTGAGGATCCCTCAAGGCCGTTCGCCGACCATCTGGTGCGCCAGTGTCCCGAGGGGCACGAGGTGCTGCCGGGGCCTGTTGCGACCCCCTGAATGCGCCCTTCCGTCACGCACGGTGACGGACCATCCGCAGTGTGCTGAACTTGTGAAGACCCTTGCGCGAGAAGTTGCCTCAGTGCCCCAACTCCGCTTGACCGAGGGGCCGTACAGGACTTACGTTCTCAATGTGCGGCCTTTCGAAGCCGCCCTCAGACGCGAAGCCCCCGGTTGTTCCCCCGTGATCGGGGGCTTCGTTCTGCCCTCACCCCCTTTTCCGGACGCTCCGCGCCGCGATTTGCTCACCCTGGGTGACTGCGCCGAGTGCGCCCCATCTGCTCCCACCTCGCGGAACGGGCCGTGCGGCACCCTACGGTCCGCACCGTCCTCGCAGGTACGATGCCTCTCGGTGCGACCTTCGGACGGCTGCTTCGCGCACCGACGCAACTCCCGTCCGCGGCACAGCGGTTGAGCAAAGCTGCCGACGGGCACCGGCCCGGCGGAGAACAACGGGGGCACGGTTTGTGGGGGACGTGATGGACTTCGGCACGCAGGGCCCCGAGGCCCCGGCCGACCTCGCCTGGCTGCGAGGTGTGGATGCCTACACCATGGGCGCCTATCCGCAGGCGGAGGAGGAGTTCCGCGCAGCGGTCCGGATGGACCCGGGCATGGCCGACGGCTGGCTCGGCCTGCACGCGCTGCGCGTGGACACGACGACCGCGCTCTTGCGGATGTTCCGGCACCGGGAGCGCTTCGGGGAGCAGCGCACCCGCCACCGGCGCACCCTCAACTCCTGGTACTGGCTGGGCTGGTGGGTGCAACCGGTGATGGAGAGCCCGCGCGATCTGCTGCTCGCGCACGCCTCGCACTGGCTGGACGGCCGCCATGTCCCCGAACTGGACCGGGCGTTGGCCGGTCTACCCCCGGTGGACACCGACCCGCAGGTGCGCTTCCTGCACGCCTGCCGCGCCTATCTCGTCAAGGACTGGGACCAGTTGGTCCGGCACACGGACCCGCTGCTCGACGACGCCCTGCTGGGCATAGAGGCCGGCCTCTTCGGCGGCATGGCCAGGGTCCGGCTGGAGATGTTCGGACAGGCGGAGCCGCTCCTGTCGTCCGCACTGATGCGCTGCCGAAGCGAGCAGCCGCAGCGCAAGGAGCTGCGGTACTGGCTGGCGCGGGCGCACGAGGGCACCGGCCGCTCCGCCGCGGCGCTGCCGCTGTACCGGGCCGTGCACCGCGTCGACCCCGCCTTCATGGACACCTCGGCCCGGCTCGCGGCGATCGCCGAGGGCGACGGGTACGACGAGGCCACCGACCTGGCGGCGATCACCCTCGCCGGCATCGGACCGGACCTGATGGAGGGCCCGGACGGGGTGGAACCGCTGTTCGGCACCGAGGAACGGGGCCTGAAGCTCTCGGAGCCGGATCCGCTGCCCCCGGGCGCGCTGCCGCCACGGACCGACGCGGTCCGCGAGAAGGCCGTGGTGCCGGTGCAGCCGCTGCCCACAGGCCCGACCGACCCCGCATTACTCGAGGACGCGCTCAACGAGCTGGAGCGCATGGTGGGCCTGGAGCCCGTGAAGCGCCAGGTCAAGGCGCTGTCCGCCCAGTTGAACATGGCACGGCTGCGCGCCGGACAGGGCCTGCCGGTACAGCCGCCCAAACGCCACTTCGTCTTCTCCGGCCCCTCCGGCACCGGCAAGACCACCGTCGCCCGCATTCTCGGCCGGGTCTTCTACGCCCTCGGACTGCTGGGCGGCGACCACCTGGTGGAGGCCCAACGGGCCGACCTGGTGGGCGAATACCTCGGCCAGACGGCGGTCAAGGCCAACGAGTTGATCGACTCCGCGATCGGCGGGGTCCTCTTCGTGGACGAGGCCTACTCCCTCTCCAACTCCGGCTACGGCAAGGGCGACGCGTACGGCGACGAGGCCCTGCAGGTGCTGCTGAAGCGGGCCGAGGACAACCGCGACCACCTGGTCGTCATCCTCGCGGGCTACCCGGAGGGCATGGACCGCCTGCTGGCCGCCAACCCCGGCCTCTCCTCCCGCTTCACCACCCGCGTCGACTTCCCCTCCTACCGCCCCCTCGAACTCACCTCCATCGGCGAGGTGCTGGCCGCCGAGAACGGCGACATCTGGGACGAGGAGGCCCTCGACGAGCTGCGCTCCATCAGCGGACACGTCGTCGACCAGGGCTGGATCGACGAGCTGGGCAACGGCCGCTTCCTGCGCACGCTGTACGAGAAGAGCTGCGCTTACCGCGATCTGCGACTGTCGGGGTACCCGGGCATCCCGTCGCGGGACGACTTGTCGACACTTCGACTGCCGGATCTCATGCAGGCGTACGGCGAGGTGCTTTCGGGGCGGGGGCCGCAGGATCCGTCGGCGATGTGACCGCCGATCTCCCCTGCCATCGCGCTGTCGCGCTCGTCCTCAATCGCCGGACGGGCTGAAGATCTCCAGCTCCGTCCGGCGAAAACCCTCCTCCGGCCTCAGCCCGCCAGCGCCGCCGCCTCCTCCGAGGCGGCGCTCGCGCGCGGTTCGGTGAGTGTCAGCGGCTCGGCGGCATCCCGGTGCGCCGGGTCCCTCACCTCGCCCACCAGCAGCTCCAGTACATCCTCCAGTGCCACGAGACCCAGCACCTTGCCCGCCGCGTCGGCGACCTGCGCGAGGTGCGTCGCGGCGCGGCGCATCACGGTCAGGGCGTCGTCCAGCGGGAGTTCGGCCCGCAGGGTCGTCATCGGGCGCCAGATCTGCTGCGGCACGGCCCGCTCGGACTCTTCCAGGTCCAGTACGTCCTTCACGTGCAGGTAGCCCATGAAGGCGCCGTTCTCCGCGATCACCGGGAAGCGCGAGTAGCCGGTGCGGGCGGTGAGCGCGACGACTTGGCCCGGGGTGACCGAGGGGCCCACCGTGACCAGGGAGTCGCGGTCCAGGAGAACGTCCGTGACCGGCCGGGAGCCGAGCTCCAGCGCGTCCTCCAGGCGCTCCTGCTCCTCGGGGTCGAGCAGCCCGGCCTGACCGGAGTCCTCCACCAGGCGGTTGAGCTGCTCGCTGGTGAAGACGGCCTCGACCTCGTCCTTGGGCTCGACACGGAACATCTTCAGGATGAGCCGTGCGCACGCGCCGAGGCCCACCGTGACCGGCCGGCACAGGCGCGCGAAGGCAACCAGCCCCGGGCTCAGCCACAGCGCGGTCTTCTCGGGCGCCGCCATCGCCAGGTTCTTCGGGACCATCTCGCCGATGACCAGGTGGAAGAAGACCACGAAGGCGAGCGCGATGACGTACCCGAGGGGGTGGATCACGCTGTCGGGGAGGTGGACCGCCTCGAAGACGGGCTCAAGCAGCTTCGCCACGGTCGGCTCGGCGACCGCGCCCAGCGTCAGCGAGCAGACGGTGATGCCGAACTGGGCCGCCGCCATCATCTGGGGCAGCCGCTCCAGGCCGTACAGCACCTGCCGGGCCCGGGCGGTGCCGAGCGGCTCGATCTGGCTGCGCCGCACGGAGACGAGCGCGAACTCGGCGCCGACGAAGAAGCCGTTGGCGAGCACGAGCAGGGCGGCGAACAGGAGTTGGAGCAGACTCATCGGGCCGCCTCCACGACAGGCGCGGTCTTCACAAGGCGCACGCGTTCGGCGCGGTAGTGCCCGACCTGGCGCACGGACAGCCGCCAGCCGGGCAGTTCGGCCTTGTCGCCGGGGGCGGGGATGCGGCCGAGCAGGTCGGCGACGAGTCCGGCCACGGTTTCGTAGGGGCCCTCGGGCACATCGAGGCCTATGCGCTGGAGGATGTCGACGCGGCAGCTGCCGTCGGCCTCCCAGGCGGGCCGGCCGTCCTCGGGAGGTGCGGCGGCGAGTTCGGGTACGTCGAGACCATCGTGTTCGTCGCGGACCTCGCCGACGAGTTCCTCGACGATGTCCTCCAGGGTGACGACGCCCGCCGTGCCGCCGTACTCGTCGACGACGACGGCGATGGGCTGCTCGCTGCGCAGCCGCTCCAGGAGGGGCTGCACCGGCAGCGTCTCCGGAACGAGCAGCGGAGCCTGCGCGATACGGCCGACGGGCGTGCGCAGCCGGTCGTGCGAGGGGATGGCGAGGGCATCCTTGAGGTGCACCATGCCGACGACCTCGTCGATCCGCTCCCGGTAGACGGGGAAGCGGGAGAGGCCGGTGGCGCGGGTGAGGTTGACGACGTCCTCGGCGGTGGCCGTCGACTGGAGCGCGCTGACCTTCACCCGGGGGGTCATGACGTGCTGGGCGGTCAGTTCGCCCAGCGACAGCGTCCGTACGAAGAGGTCGGCCGTGTCCTGTTCCAGCGCGCCGGCCCGCGCCGAGTGCCGGGCCAGGGAGACGAGTTCGCCGGGGGTGCGGGCGGAGGCCAGCTCCTCGGCGGGCTCGACACCGAGAGCGCGGACGAGCCGGTTGGCCACCGTGTTGAGCGCGGCGATCACGGGGCGGAAGAGGCGCGCGAAGACGTGCTGCGGGCCCGCGACGAAGCGGGCGACCTGGAGCGGCTTGGAGACCGCCCAGTTCTTGGGCACGAGTTCGCCGACGACCATCTGCACGGCCGAGGCCAGCAGCATGCCGACGACCACGGCGATCCCGGACACGGCGCCTTCGGGCAGGCCGATCGCGGTGAACGGGCCGTGCAGGAGTTCGGCGAGCGCCGGTTCGGCGAGCATGCCGACGACGAGTGAGGTGATGGTGATGCCGAGCTGGGTGCCGGAGAGCTGGAAGGACAGCTCCTTGAGCGAGTTCACGACGGTCAGGGCCCGTCGGTCGCCCTCGGCCGCGGCCTTCTCGGCCTCGGGCCGCTCCACCGTGACGAGGCCGAACTCGGCCGCCACGAAGAAGCCGTTGGCGAGGATCAGCAGGAACGCCGCCCCGAGGAGCAGCAGGGGGATGGTCATGATGCCGCCGCCTCCGCGTGGCCGCTGAAGCGGGCCGCGCTATGTCGGAAGGGGGCGGCGCAGGTACTACAGGACGATCCGTCCATCGCTGGAGGGAGTCACTCCTCGGGTAGCAGGGGGCCTTTGACGTACGGGTCGCGACATCAAGGGCGGAGGCGTGTGGAAAACGCCTCCGCCACCAGATTAATCAAGACATGGGCCTGTACGTCAGGGCGGAGGGCTGAGAGTTAACCCTGATGTTGCTCAGGGTCTCCGATCGCGCGGGCCTCGGCGAGCGCGCGCAGGGCGCGGGCGTCCTCGATGGCGCGCTGCCGGGCGATGCCGGGCTGGATGCCGAGCGCGGGCAGGCTGGTGCCGTCGCTGAGGTCGAGGAACACCCACGGGTCGCCGGGGCGCAGGTTGACCTGGAGGATTTCCTCCCACTCCAGGTGCCGGCTGCCGGCGATGTTGACGACGGTGACGCCGTTCTCGTCGGCGACGACCTTGGGCCGGGCGAGCAGGACGAGCACCCCGAGGAGCAGCGCCGCGGTGAAGACGAAGCTGAGGCGCTCCCCCGGGCCGAGGGTTTCGAGCAGCAGGGCGACTGTGGTGATGACCACGAAGATGGCCGCGCCCGCGCTGAGCAGGACCGCGCGGGTGCGCCCCGGCCGGAAGGTGACGGGGAGGCTGGGCAGATCGGACATGGGACGCGGTTCCCTCAGAGCCGGCAGGCGTGGATGGCCGTGGTCAGGATGGCCCGCGCGCCGAGCTCGTACAGGTCGTCCATGATCCGCTGGGCTTCCTTGGCGGGGACCATGGCGCGGACGGCGACCCAGCCCTCGTTGTGCAGCGGCGAGATGGTGGGCGACTCCAGGCCCGGGGTGAGCGCGACGGCCCGCTCCAGGTGCTCGGCGCGGCAGTCGTAGTCCATCATCACGTAGGTCCGGGCGACCAGGACGCCTTGCAGACGGCGCAGGAACTGCTGGACCTTGGGCTCCTCCGCCTCCGCGCCGACCCGGCGGATGACGATGGCCTCGGACTTCATGATCGGCTCGCCGAAGACCTCCAGGCCCGCGTTGCGCAGTGAGGTACCGGTCTCCACCACGTCGGCGATGACCTCGGCGACGCCGAGCTCGATGGCGGTCTCGACGGCGCCGTCCAGGTGGACGACGGAGGCGTCGACGCCGTGGTCGGCGAGGTGCTTGGCGACGATTCCCTCGTAGGAGGTGGCGACGGTCAGGCCCCCGAGGTCCTCGATGCCCTGGGCGGTGCCGGGCTTGGAGGCGAAACGGAAGGTGGAGCGGGCGAAGCCGAGCGGGAGGATCTCCTCGGCGCTGGCTCCGGAGTCGATGAGCAGGTCGCGGCCGGTGATGCCGATGTCGAGGCGACCGGAGGAGACGTAGATCGCGATGTCGCGGGGGCGGAGGTAGAAGAACTCGACGTCGTTGACCGGGTCGACGATCCGCAGTTCCTTGGACTCGCGGCGCTGCTGGTAGCCGGCCTCATGCAGCATCTCCCCCGCGGGGCCTGACAGGGAACCCTTGTTGGGGACGGCGATGCGCAGCATGAGGTCGGCTTCCTTCGTTCGTGCGTACGGTGCGGGAATTGCGGTGACGGCTCAGAGGTGGGCGTACACGTCGTCGAGCGAGATGCCGCGAGCGACCATCATCACCTGGACGTGGTAGAGCAGCTGCGAGATCTCCTCGGCGGCTGCTTCCTTGCCTTCGTACTCGGCGGCCATCCAGACCTCTGCGGCCTCTTCGACGACCTTCTTGCCGATGGCATGGACCCCCTTGCCGACCAGCTCTGCGGTGCGGGAGGTGGCGGGGTCGCCGTTGGCGGCCTTGTGCTGGAGCTCGGTGAAGAGCTCCTCGAACGTCTTATTGGACATGGTGGCGCTCACTTTACGCGTGTGCCGGCCGGCCTATCGCCACGGTTCAGATACTGAGCGGAGGGTGGCCGCCGTCGCCACCGCCGCCGTCACCGCCTCGTGCCCCTTGTCCTCGTTCGAGCCCTCGATTCCCGCGCGGTCGAGGGCCTGCTCCTCGGTGTCGACGGTCAGCACACCGAAGCCGATGGGCACTCCGGTGTCGATGGATACCTGGGTGAGGCCCTGGGTGACGCCCTGGCACACGTACTCGAAGTGCGGGGTCCCGCCGCGGATGACGACGCCGAGCGCGACGATCGCGTCGTAGCCGCGGCCCGCGAGGACCTTGGCGACGACGGGGAGCTCGAAGCTGCCCGGGACCCTGAGGAGGGTCGGCTCGTCGATCCCCAGCTCGTGCAGGGCGCGCAGCGCGCCGTCGACGAGGCCGTCCATCACCTTTTCGTGCCACTGTGCCGCGATCACCGCGACGCGCAGGTCGCCGCAGTTGCGTACGGACAGTTCGGGTGCACCCTTGCCGCTCACGTCTCTCCTCGGTGTTCTTCGTACTGTTCGTGCTGCTCGTGCTGTTACTGGTTGCCGCAGGTGGACACGGGGGCCGTGTCCAGCCAGGGCAGGTCGTGCCCCATCCGGTCCCGCTTGGTGCGCAGGTAGTGGATGTTGTGCTCGCCCGCCTGTACGGGCATCGGCTCCCGGTCGGTGACCTTGAGTCCGTGCCGTACGAGCGCGTCGGTCTTCTCGGGGTTGTTGGTCATCAGACGCAGGCTGCGCACGCCCAGGTCCTCCAGGATCTGCGCGCCGGCCGCGTAGTCGCGGGCGTCGGCGGGCAGGCCCAGCTCCAGGTTGGCGTCGAGGGTGTCGCGGCCGCGCTCCTGGAGCTCGTACGCGCGCAGCTTGGACAGCAGCCCGATGCCGCGCCCCTCGTGGCCGCGCAGGTAGACCACCACTCCCCTGCCCTCGGCCTGGATGCGTTCCAGGGAGGCTTCCAGCTGGGGGCCGCAGTCGCAGCGCAGGGAGTGGAAGACGTCGCCCGTGAGGCACTCGGAGTGGACCCGGACCAGGACGTCCGTGCCGTCGCCGATCTCGCCGTGGACGAGGGCGACGTGCTCGACGCCGTCGACGGTGGAGCGGTAGCCGTACGCCGTGAACTCGCCGAAGGCGGTGGGCAGTTGGGTCTTGGCCTCGCGGCGGACGGTGGGCTCCGCGGTGCGGCGGTAGGCGATCAGGTCCTCGATGGAGATGATCGTCAGCCCGTGCTTGCGGGCGAACGGGATCAGCTCGGGCAGGCGCAGCATGCGGCCGTCCTCGCCGGCGATCTCGACGATCGCGCCCGCGGGTCGCAGTCCGGCGAGCCGGGCCAGGTCCACGGCGGCCTCGGTGTGGCCGTTGCGCACGAGCACTCCGCCGGACCTGGCGCGCAGCGGGAAGATGTGGCCGGGGCGGACGAAGTCGTCGGCCTGGGCCGCGCCGGCGGCGAGGAGCTGGAGCGTGGTGGCGCGGTCGGAGGCCGAGATGCCGGTGGTCACACCGTGCGCGGCGGACGCGTCCACCGACACGGTGAACGCCGTCTTCATCGACTCGGTGTTGTCGGCGACCATCTGCGGGAGCCGGAGGCGGTCCAGTTCGTCGCCCTCCATGGGCGCGCAGATCAGGCCGCGGCACTCGCTCATCATGAAGGCGACGATCTCGGGGGTGGCCTTCTCGGCGGCGATGACGAGGTCGCCCTCGTTCTCGCGGTCCTCGTCGTCGACGACCACGACCGGGCGGCCGGCCGCGATGTCGGCGATGGCCTGCTCGACCGGGTCGAGCGCGAAGTCCTCGATGTTGTCTGTGCTGTACAGAACCGGCGCGGTAGTCATGCCGGGGCTCCTTCCAGGACGGGCTGCCCGGCCTCGCGGGAGCGCTGCCACCAGTCGCGCAGGCCCCACAGGACGAGCGCGCCGTAGAGGACGTAGACGAAACCGGAGAAGGCGAAGCCGTTGGCGAAGTTGAGCGGGACGCCCACGAGGTCGACCAGCAGCCAGGCGAACCAGAACTCGACCATGCCGCGCGCCTGGGCGTACATGGCGACGATCGTGCCGACGAAGATGTACGCGTCCGGCCACGGGTCCCAGGAGAGCGTCGGATACGCCTTGAACAGGAGGGCGACCGCGACGGTGCCGACGGCGGCGGCACCGGCCATGACGGCGCGTTCGCGCCAGGTGGCGAACCGGACGGCGATGCCGCCGTCCTGCGCCTGCCCCTTGCCGCGGTTCCACTGCCACCAGCCGTAGACGGCGACGATCATGACGACGACCTGCTTGCCGGCACTGCCGGAGAGGTGGGCGGTGGCGAAGGCCGCGAAGAGGATGACTCCGGAGAGGAACTGGACGGGCCAGCTCCATATGGAGCGCCGCCAGCCGAAGGCCAGACCGATCAGACCGATCACGTTGCCGATCATGTCGGACCACTTGATGTGCTGCCCGAAGAGGGTGAACGCCTCGGAGTTGAGCCAGTTCACTTCGAGGCCTCCTCGGCTGCGACGGGGACGGCGCGGTCGCCGAGGAGACGCTCGACGTACTTGGCCACGACGTCGACCTCCAGGTTGACCGGGTCGCCGGGCTGCTTCAGGCCGAGCGTGGTCAGGTCGAGGGTCGTCGGGATGAGGCTGACGGTGAAGTAGTCGGGGCCGGCGTCGACGACGGTGAGGCTGATGCCGTCGACGGTGATGGAGCCCTTCTCGACCACGTAGCGGGAGAGGTCCGCGGGGAGGGAGACCTTCACGATCTCCCAGTTCTCGGACGGCTTGCGCTCGATCACCGTGCCCGTGCCGTCCACGTGCCCCTGCACGATGTGCCCGCCGAGGCGCGCACCCAGGGCCATCGGGCGCTCCAGGTTGACGCGGGAGCCGACGGCGAGGGCGCCGAGGCTGGAGCGGTTGAGGGTCTCCGCCATGACGTCGGCGGTGAATTCGTCGCCCTCGTGTTCCACGACCGTGAGACAGACGCCGTTCACGGCGATGGAGTCGCCGTGCTGCGCGCCCTGCGTGACTACGGGGCCACGCAGACGGAAACGCGAGGCGTCGTCGAGATTCTCGACGGCGGTGACCTCACCCAGCTCTTCGACGATTCCGGTGAACACTTCCCGGGTCCTCCTGCCTCATGGGGCACGGACTCCGGGGCCTGTCGATGACGACAGAATGAACGGACGACACACCGATGGCGATGCCGAATGGGACCTGTCCCGCAGGACAGGTCGAAACAGACGGCAGCGCGCACGAATGCCCGCCCGCCGCGCACTGCCTCCCATCCGGACTTTAACCGTCGGTCCAGGAATTTCACCTGGTCAACCGGCCGCTGGAAGCGACCGGGTCGCGGACTGTAACCGCCGGTTCGGACTTTCACCGACCCCGGAGTGCGCTGCTTCTGGTACAGGGCCAGTGTGCCACGGCTGATCGAGCTGCATACAGTCGCATGCCTGTGGGCTGGCTCACAGGACCCGTCGATGGACTTCTGCGCCAGTCGGACTTCGGCCAATTACCGCGCCACCACGACTGCTTGACAATGGTCCATACCTATTGACGGGCTGGTCTAGTCCACTTAGGGTCGGCGATCATCACGTGGTCGCGCCCACCCCCACGATCGGTCCGGCGGCGGTGACGGAGGCCCTTGCCCCGCCGCCGGGCCTCCACCCGGCTTCTGCCAGGCTGGAGACGTGACTTCGACGGAGCCGGCCGACGTGTTCGAGAGCCATCGGGGGCGCCTCTTCGGGCTGGCGTACCGCATGCTGGGCTCGGCCGCGGACGCCGAGGACACCGTGCAGGACGCGTATCTGCGCTTCAGCGGGGCCGACCCGGCGCGAATCGAGCAGCCCGGCGCCTGGCTGGCCAAGGTGGTCACCAACCTCTGCCTCAACCGGCTCACCTCGGCCCGCGCCCGGCGCGAGGAGTACGCCGGGCCCTGGCTGCCGGAACCGGTACTCACCTCGGACGGCACGCTCGGGCCCCTGGAGTCGGCCGAGCAGGCGACGCCGTGTCCCTGGCGCTGCTGCTCCTGCTCGAACGGCTGACACCGACCGAGCGTGCGGTGTACGTGCTGCGGGAGGCCTTCGCGTACAGCCATCGTGAGATCGCGGGGGTACTCGACCTCAGTGAGGCCAACTGCCGCCAGGTCTACGGGCGGGCGGTGCGGCGCATCACCGCGCCCGAGACTCGTTTCCGGCCCTCGCCCGAGCAGCAGGAAGGGCTCGTGGCGTCCTTCGTCACCGCGGCCCGCGAAGGCGATCTGACCGGTCTGGAGAAGCTTCTCGCGGCCGACGTGACCTGGTGGAGCGACGGCGGCGGCAAGGTCACCGCGGCACGGCTGCCGATCGAGGGCCGCGAGAAGGTCCTGCGGTTCCTGGAGCGCGGCGCGGGGCGCCTCGCCGCGGGCCTGGACTTCACGACGGCCGAGGTCAACGGCGGCCCGGCGCTGCTGGGATGGGCGGGCGAGCGGCTGATGGCGGTGGTGGTGTTCGAGGTCCGCGCCGGGCTGATCGTGCGGGTGCGGGCAGTGGTCAACCCCGACAAGCTGGGCTTCGTGGAGCGGCAGCTCGGCTAGGGGGGTGTCACATCCGCGGGCGCTGTGCGGTCCCAATTGACAGCGGGTGCTTCGGACGGGAGCGCCTGACATGGAAAGGACTGAACAGCATGACCACGATCCTGGTGACCGGCGGCACCGGAACCCTCGGCCGGCTCGTCGCCGAACGGCTGCGCGCGGACGGCCGCGAGGTGCGGGTGCTCAGCCGGCACTCCCAGCCGTACGCCGTGGATCTGCGCGAGGGCGGCGGCGCGCTGGACGCCGCCGTCGAGGGCGTGGACACCGTCGTGCACTGCGCCACCACGCAGCGCGGGGGTGACGAGCAGGCGGCCGCGCATCTGATCGAAGCCGCCCGCACGGCAGGCGTCTCCCACCTGGTCTACATCTCGATCGTCGGCGTGGACGTGGTGCCGCTCGGCTACTACAGGACCAAGCTGGCGGTCGAGCGGCTCGTCCAGGAGTCGGGGCTCGGCTGGACGATCCTGCGCACGACGCAGTTCCACGACCTCCCGGTGATGCTCTTCCGTTCGCTCGCGAAACTGCCGGTGATGCTGCTTCCGGCGGGGATCGGTGACCAGCCGATCGAGGTCGCGGAGGTCGCGGCCCGCCTGGCCGAACTCGCCGTCGGCGCACCCGCGGGTCGCGTCGAGGACATGGGCGGCCCTGAGGTTCGTACGCTCCAGGAACTGGCCCGCGCCTACCTCCGCGCGACCGGCCGCAGGCGGCCCATCGTCAGCGTCCCCTTGCCGGGCAAGGCCGTTCGCGGTTTCCGGGCCGGCGGCCATCTGGCGCCGGAGCGGGCCGTGGGCAAGGGGACGTTCGAGGAGTACCTGGCGGCGCGGAACGCTCGACGGCATCACGCGGGAGCAGATGCGGCGCGGCTGCTGGGATCCGAAGGCCCGGCTGGCGGACATGGACATCAACCATGTGGA
>NZ_JBEXDZ010000121.1:0-30108 GCF_040606085.1 Streptomyces sp. NPDC005485
GGCGCGCGTCGGCGACGACGCGCACGGGCGGCTGCTGCTCGACTCGCAGCGCGCGGCGGGCGTCGACACCGTGGGCGTACTGGTCGGCGGGGCGCCCACCGGGGTCGCACTGATCACGGTGGACCCGTCCGGGGACAACAGCATCGTGGTCTCGCCGGGCGCGAACGGGAAGCTCACGCCCGGGGACGTACGGGCCGCGGCGAGCCTCTTCCATGCCTCCCGGGTGGTCTCGGCGCAGCTGGAGATCCCGTTGGAGACGGTCGTGGAGGTCGTACGGAGTCTCGCGCCGGGCTCGCGCTTCGTCCTGAACCCCTCGCCCCCGCGGCCGCTGCCCGACGAGGTGCTGGCCGCCTGCGATCCGCTGATCGTCAACGAGCACGAGGCACGGGTCATCGCCGGCGGCTCCCTCGACGGCTCCCCCGAGGACTGGGCGCGGGCCCTGCTCGCCCTCGGGCCGCGCTCGGTGGTCATCACGCTGGGTGCCGAGGGCGCGCTGGTGGCTTCCGCCGGGAACACCACCCGCATTCCGGCGGTACGGGTCGAGGCCGTGGACACGACCGGCGCGGGTGACGCGTTCACCGCGGCGCTGGCCTGGCGGCTGGGCCTCGGCGAACCGGCACCGGAGGCCGCCGCGTACGCGGCCCGGGTGGGGGCCGCCGCGGTCACCAGGCAGGGCGCGCAGAAGTCCTTCCCGACCGCCGAGGAGGTGGCAGCCCCGTGAAGAAGTCCGGAATCCTGAACCGTCATCTCTCGGGAGCGCTGGCCGAGCTGGGCCACGGGGACGGGGTGCTCGTCTGCGACGTGGGCATGCCGATACCGGACGGGCCCCGGGTCGTCGACCTGGCGTTCCGGGCCGGGGTGCCGTCGTTCGCCGAGGTCGTCGACGGGCTGCTGGCGGAGCTGGTGGTGGAGGGTGCGACGGCCGCACACGAGGTCCGGGACGCCAATCCCGCGGCGACGGCCCTGCTGGACGCGCGCTTCCCCGCCCTGGAGCTGGTCCCGCACGAGGAGCTGAAGTCCTTGTCGGCGGGCGCGCGTCTGGTCGTACGGACCGGGGAGGCGCGCCCGTACGCGAACGTACTGCTGCGCTGCGGAGTGTTCTTCTGAGTGGCTGAGCCGGTGTCCGCGGTGTCCGCGCATCGGCGGCGAAGTCGTCCCGGGAGGTCCTGAACGCTTCCCGGGAACGTTCGAGGGGGCCCGGTCCGTCGACCGGGCCCCCTCGGGTTTCCCCTCCGTATCAGAACCCCCGCGATCCCCCCAGATCCCCCTCCAGAAGTCCTGATGCCAAGTACGACCCGCGGTGTGCGGAAAGGGTTGTACGTCATTCCGAGAATTTTTTTCGGCCTTCCGCCGCCCACAGTTCGGGGGTCGTCGCGCCGACGGAGGCGACCGCCAGGACGCAGAGCAGGCCGCCGCTGACCAGGGCGGTCGTGCCGGAGGTCCAGCCGGCGACGAGGCCACCGCGGACGTTGCCGAGACTCGGTCCGGCCTGTCCGACGATCTGCTCGGCGGCGGTCACCCGCCCCAGGAGCGCATCCGGGGTCCGGGTCTGCACGATGGTGGAGCGGGAGATGACGGAGGTGGTGTCGGCGGCGCCGGCGAGGACCAGGAGGGCGAGGCCCGCCCAAGGACTCGTGGTCAGTCCGACGAGGACGAGCGCGCCGCCCCAGGCCCCGGCACCGCACAGCATCACCAGACCGGGGCGCCCGAACCGGGTGACGGAGCCGGACAGGGCGGAGGCGGTGATCCCCCCGACGGCGAGGGCCGACAGGAACAGACCGAGGGTGCGCGGGTTGTTCCCGAACCGCTCGGCGTTGACCAGCGGGAACAGGCTCGCGGGGAACGACAGCACGGTCGCCGCGAGGTCGGTGATCAGTGCCCCGCGCACGACCCGGTGTCCGGCCAGGAAGCGAAGCCCGTCGAGCACCCCGTGGAGTCCGGCCCGCGACGGCTCGCCCTCGGGCGGCAGCGCGGGCAGTCCGTAGGCGCCGTAGAAGGCGAGGGCGAAGCTGAGGCTGTCGATCAGGTAGCAGGCGCCGATGCCCAGCCGGCCGAGCAGCAGGCCGCCGAGGGCGGGGCCGACCAGCATCATCGCCTGGGCGGTGATCTGGTTGAGGGCGAGCCCGGCCGCGACCTGCTCCTTCGGCAGCAGCCGTGGCACGAAGACACCCGCGGCCGGGCCGCCGACCGCTGCGAAGAAGGACTGCGCGGCGACGAGCGCGAGCACTCCGACCACCGGCACATGGCCCGTGAAGCCCTGCACGGCGAGCAGAGCCGAGCAGGCGGCCTGTCCGACGGTGGCGGCGAGGTAGATCCGCCGCCGGTCGCCGCGGTCGACCCAGGCACCGGCGAACAGCCCGAACCCGACCAGCGGAAGCGCCTGCGCGAGCCCGACCGCGCCGGTCCAGGCGGCGCTGTGGCCCATGTCCCACACCTGGTACATGACGGTGACCATGGTCATGAAGCTGCCGAGCACGGACACGGTCCGGCCGATCAGCAGCCGCCGGAACACCGGGTACGTCCGCAGCGGCCGGACGTCGATCAACATGCGGGTCGGACTCATGAGGGGACGCCGGGGCACGGCTCGGGCTGCTTCACGGCGCGGAGGTTAACCCGAAGCCCCTGGTGGGGGCGAACGGATTACGCGGAGTCGTTCAGCAGCCGCGCGAGGTGCTCGCGCCCGGCCCCCAGCAGCTCCGGCAGCGGCGCCGCCGCCTCGTACCACCGCTTCTCGTACTCCCAGCACAGCCAGCCGTCCCAGCCCTCCCGGGAGAGCAGCTCGACGCACTCTGCGAGCGGGAGGACGCCCGCGCCCAGCGGCAGCGGGGTGGTGTCCTCGGCGGAGGCGATGTCCTTGACCTGGACGTATCCGAGGAACGGCGAGAGGGCCGCGTACGTCGACAACGGCTGCTCGCCGCCGAGCCAGGTGTGCATGACGTCCCAGAGCGAGCCGACCTGGCGGTGGCCCACCAGGCCCAGGACGCGGATGGCGTCGGCGCCGGTGCGGTGCGAGTCGTGGGTTTCCAGCAGGATGCGTACGCCGAGGGCGGCGGCGTACTCCGCGGCCTCGCCGAGGCGCCTGGCCGCCGTCGCGTCCGCCTCCCCGGGGCTCTGCTCGGTGCCGCCGCCGGGGAAGACGCGTACGTAGGGGGCGCCCAGGTCGCGGGCGAGGTCGAGCAGTTCGCGGATCTCCGTGAGGACGGGGGTGTCGTCGCCGGGCTCCGCGACCCGCGCGTATCCCGCGAGGCCGAGGACTTCGATGCCGGCCGCCTTGAACTCGGCGGCGACGTCGGCCCGTTCGGTCAGTCCGATGCCCGGGTGCACGGGCTCTTCGGGGTGTGCGCGCAGTTCGACACCGTGATAGCCGTGCGTGGCCGCGAGCCGGACCACGTCCGTAATCGGGAGACCGGGTACGCCGAGGGTGGAGAACGCCAGCTTCATGCTGCCGGACCCTACCCGTCGCTCGCGTTCCCATGCAGGTCCAGACGCCAGTCCTGGCCGAGGAGATCCCTGCCGAAGGAGCGGTGGGGTTTCTCGGCGACGAGGACGAAGCCGTGGCGCTGGTAGATGCGGCGGGCTGCGGCGAGGACGTCGTTGGTCCAGAGCACGAGTTCCCGGTAGCCGACGCCGCGCGCGAACTCGATGACCGCGTCCACCAGCCGGTCGCCGACGCCGAGGCCCCGTGCGTCCGGTTCGACGAGCAGCAGCCGCAGCCGGGCGGCGCCCGGCGCCTCGTCCCGTACGCACATCACGCACCCCACCGGACGCCCGTCGAGCTCGGCGATCCACACCCGCTCCAGGTGCGGGTCGTGGTCCTCGGCGAAGTCGGCGACGATCCTCGCCACCAGGCCTTCGTAGTCGGTGTTCCAGCCGTGCTCGGCGGTGTACAGCGCTGCGTTGCGCTGCACGATCCAGCCCAGTTCGCCGGGGCCCGGGCCGCGCAGGACGACGTCCTCGCGGCGGGGCGGACGGCCCTCGGAGAGGATCTCGCGCACCGTGTGCATCGCCTCGGCGAGACGCGGGCGGTCGGCGGCCGGCACGGTCGACAGCAGCGACCCGACGGCTTCGCTCGCGCGCTCGGCGAGCAGGTCGGCGGTCTCGCGCCCGCGCGCGGTGAGCGCGATGTGGCGCCGGCGCGGGTCGCGCATCGAGGGCCCGCGCTCGATCAGCCCGTCCTGCTCGAACTTGTTCAGGATCCGGCTCAGGTACCCGGCGTCCAACGACAGTTCGCCCCGCAGATCGGCGGCGTCCGTACGCGGCGAGTGCGCGAGTTCGTACAGCACGCGGGACTCGGTGAGGGTGTACGGCGCATAGAGCTGACGGCTGTAGTCGAGGGCGCCGATGACGTTCGTGTAGAAGCGGTTGAAGGTACGGATGTCCTGAACGGTCATGCTCGACCCCGGTGGTTGGCGTGGGCGGATGGGCCCGGGATGGTTGACTCAGTCAGAGGTATCGCTGAGTCGAGCGTAGAACCCGACGCGCCGCCCGTCCATGGCCGTGCACGGCGCTGCTGACTGCGCAGCGGAGCCCCGACGACGGTCTTCCCGATCCGCTCGGCCGGCCAGGGAGGCCTGCCGGTGCATGTACTCCATGGAGCTGAGGCTCCGCACGTGTACGAGAACGGTGTGGTCGTCGGCCGTACGTCCAGCTCGCGCGTCCGGGTGTTGAAGAGCACGGAGACTCCGGCGTGTGTGGTCTCCGCGTCCAGGTCCAGCTCCGCTCCGGGACGTCCGGCCACACCAGCCAGTCCCACCAGATCTCAGCCACGTGTCCCGCCGCGAGGGCGACGAAGGTGTCCTCGATGCTGCCAACCGGCGCGCCCCACCGTTCCGCCCACAGCGGCAGATACGGGGCCAGGAAGGCGGGGCCGGTGGAGAGGTCGGCGCCTTCGACTCCGCCGTGCAGCCCGGTCGGGTCGACGGGCTCTCCGTCCACCCGCTCCATCCGAACGCCGGTCCTGAAGGACATGCCGGGCAACGCGTCCCGCACGCCCACCACGTGTGTCGTGCCACACGGAACGCCTCGCCGGGATCGGCGGACGGAGGACGGGAAACGCCAGGTCATCGGACATCCGGGCACCATGCCGCACCCCACCGGCGCCCAGCGATGTCCTTTACACACCCAGCGGCGGGCTCCCCTTCGTCCAGACCGGCCGGACGGCGACCCGGCTGAAGCGCCAGCCGTCCGGGGTGCGGACCACGTCGGCCTCGTAGAAGCCGCCGACCGTGAACAACGGGTCGGTGTCCGCGCCGAGCGCCTCGCGGGTGGTGTCGTGGTGGACATGGGTCATCAGCGCGTTCCAGGAGACGGTGGCCCGCCCCGCCCCGGCATCCACGTCGGGGAGGATGCCGGACGCGATGTGCTGCGTACGGTCGTAACGCCCGAGCGCCACCTCCGCCGCGGCACCCCCGGCATCAGCACCGTCGGTGGTCCCGAGCGGCGTCTCCATCCGTACGCCATCGGTGACGAAGTCCCGCATCCAGCCGACGCCGAACGTCCGCTCGTCCAGGGCCCGGAAGAGCCGATGCACGAGCGCGCTGATCTCTGCTGTCTCTGTGTCCATGATCAGACACTCGCCCCTCAAGCCCACTTGAGGTCAAGGAGGACAGGCCGTCCGGCGCGCGAGGCCTTTTGTCCCGTCCGGAACGGGGAGGCGTTTCAACCCGTCCGGCGTTTGAGGACGAGGCCGTTCAGGCCGAAGCGGGGGTCTGGGGGCGGCAGCCCCCAGCAGGGGCCGGCACCACCCCCGGGTGCCTCACCCCCGCGGCCGTCCGGAGGACCCCCGCACCATCAGTTCCCCCCGCACCGTGGCGATCCCCCCCGGCGGCGGCTCCTCCCGCCCCATGGCGATGCGCCCGGCCCGGGCCCCCGCCTCCGACAGCGGCAGCCTGACCGTCGTCAGCGCAGGCACCGCGTCGATGCTGAAGGGCAGGTCGTCGAAGCCGGCGACGGACACGTCGTCCGGGGTGCGCAGGCCGGACTCACGCAGCGCCGCGCACGCGCCGACCGCGACGGAGTCGTTGGCGGCGACGATGGCCGTGAGCGACGGGTCGCGGCGCAGGAGTTCGAGGGTCGCCTCGTAGCCGGACCGGCGGTCGTAGCGGCCGTGGACCGTGCGCTGCGGGTCGTCCTTGATGCCGTGCGCGGCGAGCGCGTCCCGGTGGCCTTCGAGCCGGTGCCGGGTCGTGGTGCGCTCCTCGGGTCCGGCGATGTAGCCGAGCTGCCGGTGTCCGAGCCCGATGAGGTGCTCGGTGAGTTCGCGGCCGCCGCCGCGGTTGTCGAAGGTGAGGGCGATCGCCTCCGGGGTGTCGGGCACCGGCGGCCGGCCGCAGAGGACGACCCGGGTCCCGGCCGCCGCGAGCTTGCTCAGCTTCGCGGAGACCGCCGCCACGTGCGCCGCGTTCTCGATGGCGCCGCCGGTGAGGACGACCGCGGCGGCGCGTTGGCGCTGAAGGAGCGTGAGATAGGTGAGCTCGCGCTCCGGGGAGCCGCCGGTGTTGCACACGACGCCGAGCCGCTCACCGCCCGCGCGCCCCCCGGGGCCGCCGATCTCGCTCTGGATGGCGCTCGCCATGATCCCGAAGAAGGGGTCGGCGATGTCGTTGACGAGGATTCCGACGAGGTCGGAGGTCGCCGCGGCCAGGGAGCTGGCGGGTCCGTTGAGCACGTAGTCCAGCTCGTCCACGGCGCGCAGCACCCGCTCGCGCGTGGACGCCGCGACGGGATAGTTCCCGTTCAGCACCCGGGACACGGTCGCGGGCGAGACCTGCGCGCGGGCCGCCACGTCCGCCAGGGTCACCGTCATCTATTTCGTCCTCCGGTCACGTACATCCGCTCACGTACATCAGTCGCTGCATCCGGTCGTGTCGCATCCACCAGCCGTGCGCAACAGCTCCGCACCTCGGCCCCACGCCTCAGTCGCATGTCTCAGTCGCGTACATCCGATCGCGCGCGAGCCCCCGCGTCCAGTGGTTCGGGTGATCGAACATGCCCGCCTCACCTGGCCCCCTCCCGGACGCCGTGTCCGAGTCGTCGGATATTTCCCCTCATCCGGGGCACCTTCTCCCCTGCGAAGGCCCCACCCTGTCCGGATCGTCGAACATTTCGACCATCTCGTCACCCACGCGGTCTTGCCTGAGCCACTGCACAGAGGCTAGCTTCTCACCGTGTAGAAAGCGCTTGCTGTGACGCTCACCTGTTCCCCTTGGGGCGTACGCGGCGGCTGACGCGTACGAAGGGAATGACGTGACACGCAAGACGGTGCGTATCGCCATGAACGGGGTGACCGGGCGCATGGGCTACCGCCAGCACCTGGTCCGCTCGATCCTCGCTCTTCGCGAGCAGGGCGGTCTCGACCTCGGCGACGGCACCGTGCTGTGGCCGGAGCCGGTCCTCGTCGGCCGCCGCGAGCACGCCCTGAAGGCGCTGGCCGAGCGGCACGGCCTCGAGCACTGGTCGACGGACCTCGACGCGGTCCTCGCCGACCCGTCCATCGACATCTACTTCGACGCGCAGGTCACCTCCGCCCGCGAGGAGTCGATCAAGGCGGCGATCGCCGCGGGCAAGCACATCTACACCGAGAAGCCGACGGCCACCGGGCTCGACGGCGCCCTGGAGCTGGCCCGGCTCGCCCATGACAAGGGCATCAAGCACGGCGTCGTCCAGGACAAGCTGTTCCTGCCGGGCCTGCTCAAGCTGAAGCGCCTGATCGACGGCGGCTTCTTCGGCCGGATCCTCTCCATCCGCGGCGAGTTCGGCTACTGGGTCTTCGAGGGCGACTGGCAGGAGGCCCAGCGCCCCTCCTGGAACTACCGCACGGAGGACGGCGGAGGCATCGTCGTCGACATGTTCCCGCACTGGGAGTACGTGCTCCACGAGCTCTTCGGCCGGGTGAAGTCGGTCCAGGCGCTGACCGCGACGCACATCCCGCAGCGCTGGGACGAGCAGGACAAGCCGTACGACGCCACGGCCGACGACTCCGCCTACGGCATCTTCGAGCTCGACGGCGGCGCGATCGCCCAGATCAACTCCTCCTGGACGGTCCGCGTCAACCGCGACGAGCTCGTCGAGTTCCAGGTCGACGGCACGGAGGGCTCCGCGGTGGCGGGCCTGCGCAACTGCCGTGTGCAGCACCGCAGTTCGACGCCGAAGCCGGTCTGGAACCCGGACATCCCGGCGACGTACTCCTTCCGCGACCAGTGGCAGGAGGTCCCGGACAACGCCGAGTTCGACAACGGGTTCAAGGCGCAGTGGGAGCTCTTCCTCAGGCACGTGTACGCCGACGCGCCCTACCACTGGGACCTGCTGGCCGGCGCCCGCGGAGTCCAGCTCGCCGAGCTGGGCCTGAAGTCCTCCGCCGAGGGCCGCCGCCTCGATGTGCCGGAGGTCTCCCTGTGACCATTCGACTCCCCGGCGCAGAGGGGCGGTTGAGGGCGTACGAGCCCCGCTCCGAGCCTCTCGCCGTCACCACCGGCGCCCCCTTCACCTCCCGTACGGTCTTCTCGGCGGCGCATGTCGTCGCCGACCCGTACGCCGACGTCACCCCCGACGGCCCCGCCGCCGTCGACTGGGACGCGACCCTCGCCTTCCGCCGCCACCTGTGGTCGCACGGGCTCGGTGTCGCCGAGGCCATGGACACCGCGCAGCGCGGGATGGGCCTGGACTGGGCGGGCGCGGCGGAGCTGATCCGTCGCTCGGCCGCCGAGGCGAAGGCGGTCGGCGGACGCGTCGCGTGCGGCGTGGGCACCGACCAGCTGACGGCCCCGGCCGGCCTGGCGGAGGTCCGGGCGGCGTACGAGGAGCAGCTCGCGCTCGTGGAGGGGACGGGCGCGCAGGCGATCCTCATGGCGTCGCGGGCGCTCGCGGCGGCGGCCAAGGGCCCCGAGGACTACCTCGACGTCTACGGCCACCTCCTGCGCCAGGCCTCCGACCCGGTCGTCCTGCACTGGCTCGGCCCGATGTTCGACCCGGCGCTGGAGGGCTACTGGGGCTCGTCCGACCTGGACGCGGCGACGGACACCTTCCTGGAGGTGATCGCCGCCCACCCGGACAAGGTCGACGGCATCAAGGTCTCCCTGCTGGACGCGCAGCGCGAGGTCGACCTGCGCCGCCGCCTGCCGGACGGCGTGCGCTGCTACACGGGCGACGACTTCAACTACCCCGAGCTGATCGCGGGCGACGAGCAGGGCTTCAGCCACGCGCTGCTCGGCATCTTCGACCCACTCGGCCCGCTGGCGGCCGAGGCGGTCCGCGTCCTGGACACGGGAGACGTGAAGGGGTTCCGCGAACTCCTCGACCCCACCGTCGAGTTGTCCCGCCACCTCTTCCAGAAGCCCACCCGCTTCTACAAGACGGGCGTGGTCTTCCTCGCCTGGCTGGCGGGCCACCAGGAGCACTTCACCATGGTGGGCGGCCTGCAGTCGGCACGCTCGCTCCCGCACTTCGCGCGGGCCTACGAACTCGCCGACCAGCTGGGCCTGTTCCCGAGCCCGGAGCTGGCGGAGGCCCGCATGAAGAACCTGCTCGCCCTGTACGGAGTGGCCCAGTGAGTACGGCACTTGAGCGTTTCAGCATCAACCAGATGACCGTGAAGCAGCTGTCGATGCCCGAACTGGTCGACGCCTGCCTGGAGTTGGGTGTTCCGGGCGTCGGCCTGTGGCGCGAGCCCGTCCAGTCGTACGGCGTCGAGGCCACCGCGAAGCTGATCGGCGACGCGGGCCTGAGCGTCACCACCCTGTGCCGCGGCGGCTTCTTCACCGCGATCGACCCCGCCGAGCGCGCCCGCGCCCTGGACGACAACCGGGCGGCGATCGACGAGGCCGCGACGCTCGGCACGGACACCCTCGTCCTGGTCTCCGGCGGCCTGCCCGCCGGGTCGAAGGACCTGCACGGCGCGCGCGAGCGGATCGCCGACGCGCTGGGCGAGTTGGGCCCGTACGCGGCGCAGAGGGGCGTACGCCTGGCCATCGAACCGCTGCACCCGATGTACGCCGCCGACCGCTGCGTCGTGTCGACTCTCGCCCAGGCCCTGGACCTCGCGGAACGCTTCCCCGCGGACCAGGTGGGCGTCGCCGTCGACACGTACCACATCTGGTGGGACGACACGGCTCCCGCTCAGATCGCCCGCGCGGGCGCCGGCGGTCGCATCCACACCTTCCAACTCGCCGACTGGACCACCCCGTTGCCCGAGGGCGTCCTCAACGGACGCGGCCAGATCGGCGACGGCTCGATCGACATGCGCGAGTGGAAGGCGTATGTGGAGGCGGCCGGGTACGACGGGCCGATCGAGGTGGAACTCTTCAACGACGCGCTGTGGGCCCGGGACGGCCGCGAGGTCCTCGCGGAGACGGCGGCCCGGTTCGTGGAGCACACGGCCTGAAGACACGGCACCTGCTGAGCGGCGGATGACGTAACACGGGAACAGCCCCTGTCCCCTGGCCGGTCGCCCTAGACTTCCGGTCATGGAGGGGGCCAACCTGGCGATCGCACTCGTCGGCTTGATTGCCACGGTGGCGGGCACGTACTTCGGCTGGATCGGGGTGCGGGGGCAGATACGTCGGCGCCGCGGCGCCGGCCGCGATCCCGCGCCCTCGCCCGCTCCCCCGCCGCCGGATCCGGGGGTCCCCTACGACGTCTTCGTGTCCTACGCCGACGCCGAGGCCCGTGCGGCGGAGCTGCTGGCCGGTGACCTCGGGCGGGCGGGCGCGTCGGTGTTCCTGGTGCGGTGGGTCGCGCCCGGGCTGCTCCCGCGGCTGGAGGCCGAGAACGCGCTGGCGAGCACGGCGCTGGGTGTGCTGCTGTTCGGCGTCGCGACCATGGACGACCGGGGGATCAAGGACGAGTACGCCGCGTTGCTCCAGCGCGCGCACGAGGGCGGGCTGCGGTTCGTACCGGCACGAACCGCGGACGTCGAGCTCCCGCTGTTCGCCGCGATCCGGCAACCGGTGGATCTGCGAGAGCCCGGCAGCCCGCGCTACGACGCCGAAGTCGCCCGCCTGGTGGAGATCGTGGACCGGCAGCGGCGACGGACGGGCGCCTGATGGTGGTCGCCCGGCCGTGGCGGCTGCCGCGGAGCACGGAGGTGCGCGAGGTGCACCGGGGCCGCTGCGGGCGCACCGTGCTGGCGCGGCTCGACGGCGAGGCGGATGCGCCCGGCGATCTCGTGGCGGTGCGCTACGTACCGGCGGCCCTGCTGATCCACCGGCCCCGGGCGGACGCCTTCCATGCGGACCTCCGACGGCTGACCGGACTCGCAGCGCCCGAAGCGGTCGCGTTCCGCCACTATGTGCACGCACCCCGCTTCGCTTCCGCGTACGGCCGGTGGGCCGGGGCGGTCGGCGGCGCCCTGGTGAGCGACGCGGTCGAGGGCAGCACCCTGGCGCTGGTGCTGGAGCAGCACGGCACCCTGCCCGCGCCCGCCGCGCTGACGGTCTTCCGGCGGACGCTGCGGGCGCTGGCCGCCGCGCACGACCGGGGGCTGGTGCACGGCGACGTACGGCCCGGCAAGGTGCTGGTGCACAGCGACGGGACCACGACGCTGACCGGGCTGGGGCTGGCCGCACTGACCACCGGCGCCGCCCCCGGACTGCGCGCGCCGGAACTCTGGCGCGGCGCTGTGACCGCGACGCCCGAGGCGGACGTGTACGCGGCCTGCTGCGTCCTGCACGTCTGCCTGACCGGCGAACTCCCCTTCACCGCGCCGCAGTTGTTCACCCTGATGGCCAGGCACAGCACGGCGCCCGTGCCGTCGACCGCGCTCCCCGAGCCGCTGCACGCGCTGTTCGCCGCCGGACTGGCCAAGGAACCGGCCCTGCGGCCACCCCCCGACGTGCTGCTGACAGCGCTGCGGCGGGCGGCGGGGAAGACACTCGGTCGGCACTGGGAGGAACGCGGCCGCGCGACCCTGGAAACACTCGCCGCACCCCTGGTGAAGGCCCTTCTCCCCGCGCCCGGGTCGGCTCGCTGAGGGCCCTCCACACGAAGGTGTGCTGTTTGTGTGATGGACGGGCGGAAGCGGACCTTCCGCCCTTACCTTGGTCGCTCCCCGGAGGAGGTCCCAGCCGTTGAACGACGTCTTCGTCTCCTACGCGGCCGCCGACGCCGCCTGGGCCAGGACACTGGCCGAACACCTCGCAGGACACCGGCTGTCGGTGCACTTCGACCAGTGGAGCATCGAGCCGGGGCAGGTGGTGGTCCACGAGCAGGAGAGGGCCCTGCTCAGCTCCAGGAACGGGATCGCCGTGATCAGTCCGGCGTCCCTGCGCTCCGCGCCCGCGATGGACGAGTACGCGGCGCTGGCCACCGCGTCGGCCGCGAACGGTCTGCGCTTCGTGCCGGTACTGCTCGGGCACGTGCCCGCACCGCCCTTCGCCGCCCACCGCGTCTGGCGGGACTTCAGCGACGCGAGGGGCCGGGCGTTCGCCGACAAGGTCGCCGAGCTCGCCGCCGTCATCGCGGGGCGGCCGCCCCCTGCCGGCGGCGCGCCCGATCCTGACAACACCCGGGCCGCGCACCCCGCTCCGCCCCGGCCGCTCACCCCACCGCGGAGACCCGCCTTCGTCGTCTGCTCCGCACCCGCGGACGCCGCGTTCGGCGGGCGGCTCGCCGAGCAGTTGCGCACGGCGGGGCTGCCGGTCTGGTCGACGGACGATCTGCGGCCCGGGGACGCCCAGTTCTGGACGATCAGGCAGCAGCTGCGCCACGCCGTCGCCGTGGTCGTGGTGATGACCCCGCAGTCGCAGGACTCCGACGACGTCACCCGCATGATCCTGGAGGGCCAGGTGCACGGCCGGACCTTCGTCCCCGTCCTCCTCGACGGCGACGTCAACTACCACCTGGCCGCCACCTGGCACGTCGACGCCCGCGACGGCGCCCTGCTCGACGCCGCGGAACTGGACCTGCTGCGCGCCCTGCACCGGGACGTGACACAGTGCCGCCCGCCCCGCCTGCCCGACCCCGGCGTCGGCTCCACCGCCCCCGTGGTGCGCATGACGCCCCCGGCCGCGCTGGAGCGGCTGCGCGCCCACCTCGCCGAGGACGAGTACGAACACGCCGACCTGCTGACCACCCGGATCGTCCTGGAGACGGCCGGCCGGCTCACCGAGGGCTGGCTCGGCGAACGGCACGCGCGCACACTACCGTTGGACGTGCTGGCCGGCATCGACGCGCTGTGGACCGCCCGCTCCGAGGGCCGCCAGGGTTTCGGCCGCCAGCGCGCACTGGCCCCCGCGGACCGCGGCCGACGCGGCCCGCGCTTCGCCGAACTGGGCGCCGCGCTGGGCTGGCGCGACTCGGCCGATTCCCCCGTGCCCCGCCTCTACCGCGACTTCGTACAGCGCGCCGGGCCCGGCCGGCGCTCCGGGTTCTTCCCCACGCTGCGCGACCCGGGCCGCGAGAACGACCCCGACTGGTACGACCGTTGGAGTTCGACCGTGCCGGCGGTGCACGCACGGCTACGAGAGTGGAGAAGCGACCCATGCTGCTGACCCTGTTCGTGTTGTTCGTCCTGCTCGGGGCCGCCACGTGGGCGGGCTGGTCGGGCCGCGTAGTGGTGCCCGCCGACCATGTCGGCATCGTCACCCGGCGGTTCGGCCCCACGCACCCCGACTCCGCCTTCAAGGAGGTCAACCCGGACAACGCCCGCGGGGTCCACGCCCGCACGCTGCTCCCCGGCGGCTTCCACTGGCTCACCCCGTTGCTGCACTCGGTGGAGTACGTGCCCAGGGTGCGCGTGCCCGCGGGAATGGTCGGCCTGGTCTCGGCGAAGGAGGGCCACACCCGGACCGAGGGCCGGACGCTGGGCCGTCATGTCGACTGCGACAACTTCCAGAACGGCCGGGACTTCCTGCTCGGCGGCGGTGAGCAGGGCGTACAGGTGACGACCCTCAGCGGCGGGCAGTCGTACTACGTCAACACCCGGCTGTTCGACGTCGCGATGGTGCCGCGTGTCTACGTCCCGCCGGGCACGGTCGGCCTCGTCCAGGCGAAGGCGGGTGCCGTGCGCCCGCCCGACCGGCGGTTCGGCCGGCATGTCGAGTGCAACAGCTTCCAGAACGGCGAGGCGTTCCTGCTCGGCGGCGGCGAACAGGGCCGTCAGCTAGCCATCCTCGGCGGCGGGGCGTACTACGACATCAACCCCGAGCTGTTCGACGTGATCACGGTCGACAACGTGGCGGCCTCCCGCGACGGGCTGACCGAGGCCCACCTCCAGGAGGTCTCCATCGAGGAGGGGTGCACCGGGGTCGTCATCACGCTGGACGGGGCGGAGCCGCAGCAGGGTGCCACGGGCACGGTGGCACCGCGGGTGAAGGGGCACAGCAGCTTCCGCCGGCCGTGGGAGTTCCTCAGGAACGGCGGGCAACGGGGCGTCCAGGAGGAAACCCTGGGCGAGGGCACCAGCTATCCGCTCAACCCCTGGTTCGTCCGGGTGATCCGGATCCCCACCCGGGTGCTCATCCTCAAGTGGCACAACAAGCAGGATTCCGAGGCCGACAACTACGACGCGGACCTCGGGCAGATCACCGTCAGCGTCCAGGGCTTCGACCTGGACGTCGACCTCTCGCAGAACCTGCAGATTCCGCCCGCTGTGGCTCCGCGTCTGGTCAGCCAGTTCGGCGGCGTCCGCACCTCGGGCCTGGGCGGCCTCGTCGACGACCCGGCCCCGATGAAGCGGTTCGTCAGAGACGTCCTCGGGGTCACGGTCGCGGGCTACTTCGCCGAGATCGCCGTGACGGCCTCGGTACTGGAGTTCCTCGGCAGGTACCAGGACATCCGCAAGGACCTCACCGACAAGGTCAAGCACGCGCTGGAGGAGACCGGCGTACAGGTCCTGCGGACCAGTCTCGGCAGGTTCATCCCGAGGAACCCCGCCCTGCTCACCGCGTTCCAGGAGCAGTTCAAGGACGAGATGCGCGACGGCAGGCTCGAAGCGGGCGTACGGCACGCCGAACTGAGCGACAAGATCGACGCGTTGGAGGTACGGGCGGAGATCCGACGCTTCGGCCTGGAGCTCAAGACCGAGGTGAAACTCCTGGGTCCGGAGAACGTCACGATGATCCGCATCGTCGGCGAGTTCGCCAAGTTCGACGTCCCCGAGTACATCAGCGGCGGCGGCGACATCTCGGCCTACCTCCAGACGCTCCCGCTCCCCGCCATGCAGGACCTTCTCGCCCGGGTCCACGACATGCGCCGCGCCCAGCAACTCGGCGTGGGACCGGACCGGCAGCAACTGACGAAGAGCGAGGAACACCAGGTCGAGCAGGACACCTCGACCACCGCGGGCGACACCGAGGGCTGAGGCCGGGCGAGCGGAGGCACACCCGGCCGGCCCCGACGTCACACCGCGCGGGCCAGGAAGCCGGCCACCCGCTCCTCCAGGCGCTCCCGGCACTGCGGCCACTCCTCCTGCGTGATCGAGAAGATCGCGGAGTCACGGAGGCGGCCGTCCTCGCCCGGTGCCCAGGAGCGGGACCAGTTCCTCAGTACGCCCTCGAAGCGGGCGCCCGTGCTCTGGATGGCGGCGCGGGAGCGGGCGTTGCGGGCGTCGGTCTTCAGGTCGACCCGCGAGACGTTCCACTCCTCGAAGGCGTGGCGGAAGAGGAGGAGCTTGGCTTCGGCGTTCAGGCCGGTCCCCTGGGCCGACCCGGCGAGCCAGGTGAACCCGACCTCGATGGCGTCGAGTCGGTCGTCCGACAGCCAGGAGCGCGGCTCCCAGAAGGACGTGGCACCGACCGCCCGGCCCGAGGCGAGGGACACCTGCGCGTACGGAGCCAGCTTCCCGGCCGCCGCCCGGGCGAGCTGCGCGTCGATGTAACCGCCGATCTCGTCCACCCTCGGCACCCAGGTGAACGCGTACGTGTCGCGGTCCTCCTCCGCCGCCAGGGCCAGGTCGGCCGCGTGGCGGTGGTCGAGCGGCTCCAGGCGCACGAGCGCGCCCTCCAGAACCGGCCCCTCCAGCTTGAAACTCACTGTCCGATGTCCCTTCGCAGCTCCGCGAACGCCTCGTGGAAACCCGGGAAAGTCTTCCGTACGCAGCCGGGGTCGTCGAACGAAATACCGGGCGTCCGCAGGCCGGTGACCGCGAAGGACATGACGATGCGGTGGTCGCCGTAGGTCTTGATCTCCGCACCCGCCGGGAGGGCGGCGCCCGGGCGGATCTCGATCCAGTCGGGGCCCGTCGCCACCTCGACGCCGAGCCGGCGGAGGTTCTCCGCGCAGGCCTCCAGGCGGTCGCACTCCTTCACGCGTGTGTTGGCGACGTCCTCGATGCGGACCGGGCCGTCGGCGAAGGGGGCGATCGCGGCGAGGGTCGGCATGGTGTCGGAGATGTCCCGCATGTTGACGGTGACGCCGCGCAGCCCGCCCGTTCCTGCCACCGTCGTGCGGTCGGCGCCGATCTCCACCCGCGCGCCCATGCGGCGCAGTACGTCGACGAAGCCCAGGTCGCCCTGGAGAGCGCCGGTGCCGAGGCCCGGGACGGTGACCTCGCCGCCGGTCAGCGCGGCCGCGGCGAAGAAGTAGCTCGCGGTGGAGGCGTCCGGTTCGACCGCGTACGTCGTGGCCGTGTAGCCGCCGGGGGCGACGAGGTAGGTGGCTCCGTCGCGGCGTACATCCGCGCCGAAGGTCCGCATCATCGCGAGGGTGATCTCGACGTACGGCTGCGACACGAGGTCGGTCACCGTGATCCGCAGGCCCTTCCGCGTCAGCGGCCCGAGCAGCAGCAGCGCCGTCAGGTACTGGGAGGACTGGCCCGCGTCCAGGACCACGTCGCCGCCCTCGACGCCGGCCGCCTCGATGCGGAGCGGGTGGTGGCCCTCCGCCTCCTCGTGCCGCAGGTCCACGCCCAGGTCGCGCAGGGCCCGGGTAAGCGGGAGCAGGGGGCGGCGGCGCATCTGGGCGGAGGCGTCGAAGCGGTAGCTGCCGTGGCCCGCTGCGGCGAGGGCCGGCAGGAAGCGGGCGGTGGTGGCGCCGTCACGGCAGTAGACCTCCGCGTCCGTCACGGCGGGGCCCTGCGGTCGGCCGTCGATCTGCCAGGCGTCCGGGGTGCGGCCGACGCGGTAGCCGAGCGTGCGCAGGCCCTCGGCGAAACCCTCCGAGTCGTCGGAGCGCAGGGGACGCGTCAGGGTGGTGACCCCGTCGGCCGCCGCGGCGAGGAAGAGGGCGCGGGCGGTGATGGACTTGGAACCCGGAATGTCGACTACGGCCATGCGGTCATGCTGGCTCGCTGAACTGCTCCTTCGCTGGAGCGTCCGCCCAGTGGACGCGGGCGGACGGAGCCCGGGCGTCCTCAGGTGGGCGCGGCCGAGCGGCCCAGGGGCCCCCTGCGTCGCCCCCGCCCCAACTTCCGGAGTTGCCCCGAATCCGGGAACCCGGACCCGTACCCCTTCGTCCAACCAGCATGCTGTCGGATGAGTCTGCGCAGTGCGGTGTCGGCTTCGCTGCTGGCTGCGATCGCTGACCTACCCTCTCCGCCGCCTGCGGCCGGCAGCACGCCGTCACCGGCGCGCCCCCCTCCAACAGCGCCGGTGACGGCCCCTTCCCACGTTTTCGCGTGTTCCTGTGCACACTCTTGACTGGCAGAAACTTCCCGGATATTCGTGACTCCTCGGAAGTTTCCTTCATAGCCGTTCATCGCCGTTCATGCAGTCCTCCGGAAGGAGCGCACGTGCACGAGAGCAGCACGGGAAGCACCGCAAGTCCCTCCAGACGTACCCTTCTCGCCGCCACCGCGGGGGTCACGGCCGCCCTGGCCGTGAGCACGACCCCGGCGGCCCACGCCGCCGAGCCCCACCCCGCCGACCCCCGCGACGACACTGCCCTGCGCGCCCTCATCTCCCGTATGACCCTGGAAGAGAAGGTCGGCCAGCTCTTCGTGATGCGCGTCTACGGCCACTCGGCCACCGCGCCGGACCAGGCCGACATCGACGCGAACCTCAGCGAGATCGGAGTCAGGACGGCGGCCGAGCTGGTCGCCAAGTACCGCGTCGGCGGGATCATCTACTTCACCTGGGCGCACAACACGCGCACCCCGCACCAGATCGCGGACCTGTCCAACGGCATCCAGAAGGCGTCCCTGGACCTGCCCCGCGGTCTGCCGGTGCTCATCTCCACCGACCAGGAGCACGGGATAGTCGCGCGCGTGGGAAAGCCCGCCACGCTGTTCCCCGGCGCGATGGCCGTCGGCGCGGGCGGCTCCCGCTCCGCCGCCCACGCGCTCGGCCGTATCTCCGGGGTCGAACTGCGCGCGATCGGCATCCGGCAGGACTACTCCCCGGTCGCCGACGTGAACGTCAACCCGGCGAACCCGGTCATCGGCGTCCGCTCGTTCGGCGCCGACCCGGACGCGGTGGCCGGGCTGGTGGCAGCCGAGGTGAAGGGGTATCAGGAGTCCGGGGTGGCGGCCACCGCCAAGCACTTCCCGGGGCACGGGGACACCGCCGTCGACAGCCACTTCGGTTTCCCGGTCATCACGCACAGCCGGGAGGTGTGGCAGGGCCTCGACGCGGTGCCGTTCCGGGCGGCCGTCCGCGCGGGCATCGACTCGATCATGACCGCGCACATCATGGTCCCGGCCCTCGACGACTCCGGCGACCCGGCGACCCTCTCGCACCCGATCCTCACCGGCATCCTGCGCGGCGAACTCGGCTACGACGGGGTCGTGGTGACGGACTCCCTCGGCATGGAGGGCGTCCGCCAGAAGTACGGCGACGACCGCGTGCCCGTCCTCGCGCTGAAGGCCGGCGTCGACCAGCTCCTCAACCCGCCGTCCCTGGACATCGCCTGGAACGCCGTGCTGAACGCGGTCCGCGGCGGTGAGCTGACCGAGGCCCGGCTCGACGAGTCGATCCTGCGTGTCCTGCGGCTGAAGGTGAAGCTGAACCTGCTCGACGACCCGTACGTCACCGCGCGCGGCGTCGACCGCAAGGTGGGAACCGCGGCGCACCGCAAGGCGGCCGACGCGATCGCCGACGGCACCACCACGCTCCTGCTCAACCACGGGCACCTGCTGCCGCTCTCCCGTCGTACGCACAGGAACGTGCTGGTCGTGGGCGCCGATCCGGCCTCCCCCTCCGGCACGGACGGACCGCCGACGACCGTGCTCGCCGCCGCCCTCACCGAGCTGGGCTTCGCGGCGAGTGCCCTGTCCACCGGCACGGCACCCTCGGCGGCGACGATCGCGCGTGCGGTGACGGCGGCGCGGGACGCGGACGCGGTGGTCGTCGCGACGTACAACGTGACGGCGAGCAGTTCCCAGAAGTCCCTGGTCACCCAGCTGGTCGCGACCGGCGTCCCGGTCGTCGCCCTCGCCGTCCGCAACCCGTACGACGTGGCCCAGCTCCAGGACGTGGGAGCCTTCCTGGCGTCCTACTCCTGGACGGACGTCGAACTGCGCGCGGCGGCCCGGGTGATCGCGGGCAGGGTGGCGCCCGGAGGCAGCCTGCCGGTGGCGGTGCAGCGGGCGGACGACCCGGCGCAGGTGCTGTATCCGATCGGGTACGGCCTGTCGTACTAGCGGCGCAGGGGCCGGAGACGTACGAGGGGTACGCCGTGCCCCCCGTACGCCCCACCCAAGAGACGCAAAGCCCCCCGCACGTCTGGCGTGGGCCCGCGGTGGCGGGTCACGCTGGGCGGGGGTACCGGGGGGATGGTCATGTCAGCCACGCGAGTCATGTGCGTCATGCGTGCCGTGCCGGGCACGCTGGTGACGCTCGCGCTGGTCGCGGTGGCCCTCACCGGCTGCCAGAGCGGCTCCGGTTCGGGGGACGGCAGACTCGACGGCAAGGAGTCCACGGCGACGCGTCCGAGCGGCTACGGGACCGTGTTCCTCGACGTCAAGGAGTGCAGCTCCTTCGGGAAGACGAGTTTCACCGAGGTGCCGTGCACCAGCGAGCGCGCGGCTGCCCGGGTCGTCGCCCGCTACGACGGCGAGGTCGCCCAGGGCCCGTCCTGCCCGCCCACCACCGACTTCGTGCTGCACATCAGCGAGACGAGACCGTCGTCCGACGAGGACGGCGACGGCGCGGTCCCGCAGGGCTACGCCTGCATGCGCAACCTCGAACCCCCGCACCCCGGCGACCCGGGCGGCGGCGGAGGCCCCCGGACGATCGTCGGCGACTGCGTCTACGGCGCGGGCCGCGGGCAGGTCCGCGAGACGGCGTGCGACGGCTCGGGCCGCAAGCCGCCCGAGTACAAGGTGACCTCCGCGGTCGCCGCCCGCTCCCGGTGCCCGGCCTCCACCGCGCTCTACGTCCAGCTCGGCGGCACCGAGCCGGTGGGCTGCGCCCGCCCGGTGTAGTCAACGGACGGGCGCAGCAACGCGGTTGGTGCTACGGCCGCAGCGCGGGCTCGCGCTCCACGTCGTGCCGGTCCAGCTTCGCGTCGTACTTCGCCAGCGGCCTGGCCGCCGACGGGTCCGCCTGGACCGTGGCGGAGGCGACGCCCGCCCACTCCAGGATGCGGGCGGTGGCGAGCGCCTTCTCGTCGTCGACGAGTCCGGCGACGCGGGCGCCGTGGTTGGAGCCCGGCGCGGTGAAGACGTACGCGTCGTGCGCGCCCGCCCCGAACCGGAAGCGCTCGGCGCCCCACGGGTCGTTCTGGCCGTACACGTAGAGCATGTGGTCGGCGTGGTGGCGGACCCAGGCGTCGACGTCACGCATCACCCACGGCTGGAACTTCGTCGGGATGGAGCGCGGGACGAAGTTGCGCGGCGGCTGGTAGCCGTAGCGGATGTACTTCTTCTCGATGTGCGGGAAGTGGATCGTGGGCGCTCCGAGCTGTGTGGCCGCCTGGTAGTAGTACGGCGTGTAGTCGGCGAGGCCCTGGTCGGTGTAGGCGGAGAACCCGGAGATCGTGTCGACGGAGTCCCAGATCGCGTCGTCCGTGGCGTGCGCGGCGTCGGCCGGGATCGTGTCGCAGTCGGAGAGCAGGCTGTACTGCCAAAAGCCCCACACGTAGTCGAGGACGACGGCCTCGTACGCCTTGTCGAGGCTGCCGGTCGTGGTGAAGGTGTAGCCGTTGTCGGCGGCGTACGCCGCGTACTTCTTCTCCAGCGGCGCACGTCGCACGAGGGCCTCGCGCTGGACGGCGTTCAGCTTGTCGCGGCACTCCTTGGTGCCCACGTGTCCGAAGAAGCGGTCGTAGGCGGAGTCCTCGTTGTTCACCACGTCGTTGGGGGCGACGTACGCGACGACGCCGTCCATGTCGCGCGGGTGGAAGCGCTCGTAGTAGGTGGCGGTCATGCCGCCCTTCGAGCCGCCGGTGGACAGCCACTTCTGGCCATAGATCGGCTTGAGGGCCTTGAAGATACGGTGCTGGTCGCTCGCCGCCTGCCAGATGTCGAGCTTGGTCCAGTCGGCCGGCTCGGGCCGGGACGGAGTGAAGAAGCGGTACTCCATCGAGATCTGGTTGCCGTCCACGATCTGGGTCGGCTCGCGGCGGCTGGGTGTCGTGGAGACGCTGTAGCCGCCGGTGTAGAAGACCGTCGGGCGGGAGGTGTCCTTGTGCAGCACGGTGATGCGCTGCTGGAACGTACCGGCGGACGGGTGCCGGTGGTCGACCGGCTGGGTGTAGTTGAGGACGAAGAAGCGGTAGCCGGTGTACGGCTTCTCCTCGATCAGGCTCATGCCCGGTATCGCGAGGAGCCGGTCCTTGATGTCGGTGTCGGCCGAGGCCGCGGTACCCGTGGCCTCCGGCTGGGCGGCGGTGGCCGCCCCGGCCGTGCTCAGCGTGCCTATGAGCACCGTGAGCGCGAGCAGCCATCTGAGCGCCTTGCGCATGCACACTCCCCTGGGTTTACGCAGATGTCCGCCGGAACCTAGCGGAGCAACCGGCGTGACACCAGAGGAGTTTGGGCAAACCCTGTGAGAGAGCTGAGCGCCCCCTAGCAGAGAATCCAGCCCGAGCTGACCTTGCTCGACCCGACCGCGCCCTTGATCCACACGCAGCGGTGTCCGGCGTGCACGGTGATCGGGCCGGCGTGATGGAGGAAGCGCCCCGCGTTCACGACCGGGCGGTTGCCGCGGGCCTGCACGCTGACGGACATCCACTTCCGGGCGCCCCCCGACTTGGGGAAGGTCACGGCGCAGACGTATCCGCGGTTCTTGTAGACCTGCACGGAGCCGGAGGCGAAGGCCAGCGTACGGACCTTGTGCCCCGAGCAGTACGAGGCCGCGTGCGCGCTGCCCGGCATCGCGAGCGTGAGCAACCCGGAGGCGGCGAGCACGGCCATGCCGAGCGCCACCCGTCGCCGTATCGCACCACTGTCCACTGTCGTCCCTCCCGCTGCAGTCAGCGTACTGATGTACGGACGCCGGACGTACATCGGATGGTTGCGTCGGGGGGACGCGGAAGTTTTTCCGGATTTGGGGCAACCTTGCCGGTTTACCCGTTGTCCAACGGGTCGGAAACGGAAAGGTGGTAGCCCATGTCCCGCATGGTTCGCTCACGCATGGTTCCCTCACGTACGGCCGGCCGCGTGCTCGTCGCCGCGGCGCTGCTCACCGCGGCCGGGGCCTCGGTGCCCGCCGTCGCCGGCACCGCTTCTCCGCCGCCGGCGCGCAGCGGCAGCAACGGCCCGGCGTACGACCGGGTGGCCAACTTCTACGGCGCCTACATCGACGCGGTGAACGACGAGGGGTCCGGCCGCTTCAGCACCCAGCTGCGCAGCTTCTACCTGACCTCGAACCTGCGCTCGCGCCTCGCCTCCTGGGAGAAGCACGAGCACGCCGACGGCGTCCTGCGCGCCCAGGACGTGCCGCGCGCCTGGAAGGTGACGGCGGGCGACAGCGGCATGGGGCACACCTGGTCGACGGTCCGGCTGACCTGGGGCTCCGCCCAGCACCCGACGTACAGCTATCTGACGGTGCAATCGGATCTCGCGACGCAGAAGATCTCCGACATCAAGCAGAAGAGCTGACGCCGGCCCGCCTCACGCAGCAGCGGCCTCGGCCTCGCCGACAAACGTCCGCCACAACCCCGCGTACAGCCCGCCCAATGCCGGCAACTCCGCATGCGTACCGTCCTCCGCGACCCGCCCGCGGGCAGACCTCTCCCGGTCGCACTCGCACCGCTCGGCCCTGGCGGGCCTCACAGGCTTCGCACGACTGGCCGGACTCCGTCCGGCACCCTGGAGGCCCGCCTCACGCAGCAGCGGCCTCGGCCTCGCCCACGAACGTCCGCCACAACCCCGCGTACAGCCCGCCCAATGCCGGCAACTCCGCATGCGTCCCGTCCTCCGCCACCCGCCCGCGGGCAGACCTCTCCCGGTCGCACTCGCACCGCTCGGCCCCGGCGGGCCTCACAGGCTTCGCACGACTGGCCGGACTCCGTCCGGCACCCTGGAGGCCCGCCTCACGCAGCAGCGGCCTCGGCCTCGCCGACGAACGTCCGCCACAACCCCGCGTACAGCCCGCCCAATGCCAGCAACTCCGCATGCGTACCGTCCTCCGCGACCCGCCCGCGATCCATGACCACGACGCGGTCCGCGCGGGCGGCCGTGGTCAGGCGGTGGGCGACGACCAGGGTGGTGCGGCGGCCGGCGATGCGGTCGGTGGCCTGGTTGACCAGGGCTTCGGTCGCGAGGTCGAGGGCTGCGGTGGCCTCGTCGAGCAGGAGGATGTCCGGGTCGACGAGTTCGGCGCGGGCCAGGGCGATCAACTGGCGTTGTCCGGCGGAGAGGTTGCGGCCGCGCTCGGCGACCTCGTGGAGGTAGCCGCCGTCGAGCGTGGCGATCATGTCGTGCGCTCCGACCGCGCGGGCCGCCGCCTCCACCTCGGCGTCACTCGCGTCGGGGCGGCCGTAGGCGATGGCGTCCCGGACGGTCCCCTGGAAGAGGTACGCCTCCTGGGGGACCACACCGAGCCGGTGACGGTAGGCGGTGAGGTCGAGCGAGCGCAGGTCCGTGCCGTCGACCGTCACCCGGCCGCCCGTCGGGTCGTAGAACCGCGCGACCAGCTTCACCAGCGTCGACTTGCCCGCGCCGGTCTCGCCGACGAAGGCGACGGTCTGCCCGGCCGGGATGGTCAACGCGACCTGGCTCAGGGCCTCTTCGTCACCGGCGTACGCGAAGTCGACGTCCTCGAAGGCGATCTCGCCGCGCAGGGACGGCACTTCAAGAGGCTCGGCGGTGGTCTTCGTCGACGTCGGCTCCTGGAGCAGCTCCTGGATCCGGCCCAGCGAGACGGTCGCCTGCTGGTAGCCGTCGAAGACCTGCGAGAGCTGCTGCACGGGGGCGAAGAACAGGTCGATGTAGAGGAGGTAGGCGACGAGCGCGCCCGTCGTCAGCGTGCCCGCGTCGACGCGGTGGGCGCCGACCATCAGCACGGCGGCCGCGGCCACCGACGACAGCAGCTGCACGAACGGGAAGTACACGGAGATCAGCCACTGCCCGCGGATACGGGCCTCACGGTAGCTCGCGCTGCCGTCCGTGAACCGCTGCCCGCTCGAGCCCTCGCGCCGGAACGCCTGGAGGATGCGCAGCCCGGACACCGACTCCTGGAGCTCGGCGTTGACCACCGACACGCGCTCGCGGGCGAGTTCGTACGCCTTCACGCTCGCCCGACGGAAGAAGAACGTGCCGATGACCAGCGGCGGCAGCGTCGCGAAGACGACCAGCGCCAGTTGCAGGTCGATCACCAGCAGGGCGCCCATGATGCCGAAGAAGGTGACGACGGAGACGAACGCGGTGACGAGACCGGTCTGCAGGAACGTCGACAGCGCGTCCACGTCCGTGGTCATCCGGGTCATGATGCGCCCGGTCAACTCCCGTTCGTAGTAGTCGAGTCCGAGGCGCTGGAGCTGCGCGAAGATCTTCAGGCGGAGTGCGTACAGCACCCGCTCGCCGGTACGGCCGGTCATCCGCGTCTCGCCGATCTGCGCCACCCACTGGACGAGCACCGCGACCAGACCGAGCGCGGCCGCGGCCCACACGGCGCCGAGCGCGAGCTGCGAGACACCCTTGTCGATGCCGTGCCGGATCAGGACGGGCAGCAGCAGACCCATGCCCGCGTCGACGGCGACGAGCCCGAGGCTCACCAGGAGCGGCAGCCCGAAGCCGCGCAGCAGACGCCTGAGGCCGTACGACTCCTCGGCCGTGACCGCACGTGCCTCGTCGATGCCGGGGACGTCGGTCGCCGGGGGCAACGCCTCGACCTGGGCGAGGAGTTCGGGTGTGGCGGGCATCCCGGCGAGCGCGATGTCCTTCGGCTCGCGGTCGCCGGTCCACAGCCGGGGAGTGACGCCCCGCTCGGCGTCGAACTCGGCGTCCAGCTCGTCCCGTACGGAGGTGTCCTCCGGCGGGCAGGCGGGCTGTTCGTGGCCCGGCGAGACGCCGCCCAGCTCATCGGGGTCGGTCAGCAGCCGGCGGTAGAGCGGGGAGCGCGCCTGGAGTTCGTCGTGCGTGCCGATGTCGGCGAGGCGACCGGCGTCGAGGACGGCGATGCGGTCGGCGAGGTTGAGGGTGGAGCGGCGGTGGGCGATGAGGAGGGTCGTGCGGCCCTCCATGACGTGCGTGAGCGCCTCGTGGATCTCGTGCTCGACACGGGCGTCGACGGCGGAGGTGGCGTCGTCGAGGACGAGCAGGCGCGGGTCGGTGAGGATGGCGCGGGCGAGCGCGACGCGCTGGCGCTGGCCACCGGAGAGAGTGAGGCCGTGCTCGCCGACCTTGGTGTCGTAGCCCTCGGGCAGCTCGGCGATGAAACGGTCCGCCTGGGCGGCGCGGGCGGCGGTCTCGATCTCCTCCTGGGTGGCGTCCGGGCGGCCGTAGGCGATGTTGCTGCGCACGGTGTCCGAGAAGAGGAACGAGTCCTCGGGCACCAGCCCGATCGCGGCGCGCAGCGACTCCTGCGTCAGCTCGCGCACATCGTGGCCGCCGATGAGGACGGCGCCGTGCGTCACGTCGTAGAAGCGCGGCAGCAGGAGGGAGACCGTCGACTTGCCGGAGCCGGAGGAGCCGACGACGGCGAGGGTCTCGCCGGGGCGGATCTCGAAGGAGAGCCCGTCCAGGACCGGGCTGAGCTTCCCGGAGGCGTCCTCGTAGCCGAAGGACACGTCGTCGAACTCTACGGTCGCGGGAGCGTCGGCGGGCAGGGCCTTCGTGCCGTCCTTGATCGACGGCTCGGTGTCGATCAGTTCGAGGACCCGCTCGGCGCCGGCCCGGGCCTGCTGGCCGACGGTCAGCACCACGGCGAGCATCCGGACGGGTCCGACGAGCTGCGCGAGATACGAGGAGAACGCGACGAACGTACCGAGTGTGATCTGGCCCTTCACCGCGAGCCAGCCGCCGAGCGCGAGCATCGCGACCTGGCCGAGCGCGGGGACGGCCTGGAGGGCCGGGGTGTACTTGGAGTTCAGCCGGATCGTGCGCAGCCGCCCCGCGAAGAGCCGGCGCCCCACCTCCCGCAGCTTCCCGGTCTCCTGGTCCTCCTGCCCGAAGCCCTTCACCACGCGTACGCCGCTGACGGCGCCGTCGACCACACCGGCGACGGCGGCGGCCTGCGCCTGCGCGTACCAGGTGGCGGGGTGCAGCTTGGAGCGGCTGCGCTTGGCGACGAACCAGATGGCCGGGGCGACGGCGAGCGCGACGAGGGTGAGCGGGAGGGACAGCGCGGCCATGATGCCGAGCGAGATCAGGAACAGCAGCAGGTTGCCGATGGTCATCGGCAGCATGAAGAGCAGGCCCTGGATCAGCTGGAGGTCGCTGGTGGCGCGGCCGACGACCTGCCCGGTGGACAGCTCGTCCTGCCGCTGCCCGTCGAGCCGCGTGATCGTCCGGTACATCTCCGTGCGCAGGTCGTGCTGGACGTCGAGGGCGAGGCGGCCGCCGTAGTAGCGGCGGATGTAGGTGAGGACGTAGACGATGACGGCGGCGCCTATCAGGGCGCCCGCCCAGGGGGCCATGCCGCGGGTGTGGTCGCCGACGACATCGTCGATGATCACCTTGGTGATCAGCGGGACCAGCGCCATGACGGCCATGCCGGCCAGCGACGAGCCGAGGGCCAGGACGACGTCCTTCGGATACCGCCACGCGTACCCGGCGAGCCGACGCGCCCAGCCCTGCCGCTCCCCCTGCTGCGCTGCCACGCCGGTACCTTCCGTAGATCCTTGTCCGCCGGAAGGCATCAACGCTCGCAGCAGCGGATTTCATCCCCCCGCAACAAAAGGCGCAAGAGAGGGGCCCCTGTGCGAGGCCCCTCAGTGAAGCGCCGGGGAAGCCCGGTGTGCGGCGTCAGCCGGCCGCGGGCACCGCCGGCATCGACTCCTTGGGCGTGTCCGTCGGCACGTACCGCTGGATGGTCGCGCTGTTCGTGGCCGTCGTCGGCACCAGGTCCTTGTGGATGGCCTTGGCCACGTTCTGGATGGTGGTGACGCCGTAGCTCATGGTGCTGTTGCCGTGGGTGAGCACGCTGATCATGTAGTCGTGGCCGCCGCCGTTGAAGGTGCCGAGGCTGTGCACCCGCCAGCCGTGCGTGGAGCGCTGCAGCCAGCCGTTCTTGACGTGCACGGTCACGGACGAGGGCGCCCCGGCCGGCGTGCCCCAGCGCTGCGAGGAGGTGACCTGGTTCATCAGCTTGAGGATGTACGCGCGGGAGTTGTCGCTCAGCACCGTGTTGTGGGCGGTGATCAGCTTGAGCAGCTTCTGCTCGTCGGTGACGTTGATCTGGGTCAGGCCCCAGTAGCCGCCCGTGCCCGGCACGGTCCGGGTCATGGCCGCCGCGGTGAGGAAGCCCTTGATCTTCGTCATGCCGAGCTGGTTCCACAGGCTTGTGGTCGCGTTGTTGTCCGACTGCGTGATCATGGCCTTGGCGAGCGTGGTCTCGCGGTCGGTCAGGTAGCGGTTGTGCTTCTTGGCGTCCCACAGCAGCGTGGCGAGGACGGTGACCTTGACGGTGCTCGCGGAGTCGAAGGACGAGCTCGCGCGCAGGGTGCACGTGGTCTTGGTGGTGCGGTCGTAGAGGCCGACGGCGACGGTGCCCGTACGGTTCGCCAGCGCCGCGGTGATGTCCCGCTGCAGCTTGGTGGCCAGGCCCGCCTGGGCGGAGGTGCAGCTGACCGTCGTCGCGGCGGAGGCCGGTGCGGCGGCCAGCGCGAGCGGCGCGATCACGCCGGCCCCGAGGCTCGCTGCGAGCACACGGGTGCCCCGGGATATCCGGTGAGTCATGAAGGCTTCCCATCCCCTTGAAGCGATACGAACGCGCCCCCGGCACGTTCGTCTCTTTCGACTCGCAAGGATGACCGAAAGTTGTACGGCGGTTCCCATCGGGTGCCGCCGGGCGCCGCCGGGTGCGGTCTCTTACCCGGTTCTCACCCACCCACAGCCCGTTCCCAGGCAGGGCACAGCACGCGCCCATCGCCCGCGGGCACGGTGCACTGGTGACATCTGCCACCGACCCACACCCCCAGGCCTCCGTGACCCCCGACCTCCCGCCGCCGGCGGTGACCGAGGCGCCACCGGACAAGGCCCCCCGCTGGTCGCTGCCCGCCCTGATCGCGATCCTGGCGCTCGCGGCGGCGCTGTACTCCTGGAACCTGTCGGGCTCCGGCCTGAACACCTTCTACAGCTCCGCGGTGTTCAGCAGCACGCAGAGCTGGAAGGCCTGGTTCTTCGGCTCGATCGACGCGGGCAACTTCCTCACCGTCGACAAGCCGCCGCTCGCTCTCATGGTCATGGGCCTGTCGTGCCGGATCCTCGGCTTCGGCACCTGGCAGATGATGGCGCCCATGGTCGTCGCCGCGCTCGGCACGATCTGGATCCTGCACTCCTCGGTGAAGCGGGTCTTCGGGCACGCGGCGGCCACCCTGGCCGCGCTGGTCCTCGCACTGACCCCGATCACGGTCGCCATCAACCGCGACAACAACCCCGACACCCTGCTCCTGCTGCTGATGGTGGGCGGTGCGGCCCTCGGGCTGCGCGCCACGCGTGACGGCAGGCTGCTGCCGCTGCTCGGCTCGGCGGTCTGCTTCGGGCTCGCGTTCAACACGAAGATGCTCCAGGGCTACATCGCGCTGCCCGCCGTCTTCGCGGTCTACCTGTACGCCTCCCGCCTCCCCCTGGTGAAGCGGATCGTGAACCTGCTGCTCGCGGGCGTCGCGCTGGCCGTCTCCAGCTTCTGGTGGGCGACGGCCGTGTCGCTGGTGCCCGCCGACGACCGGCCCTACATCGGCGGCTCGGAGGACGGCAGCGCCTGGAACCTGATCATGGGCTACAACGGCCTCGGCCGGGTCCTGGGCGGTGAGGGCAACGGCGGGGGCGGCGGCGGAGGCGGCTTCTCCGGGACCGCCGGCCTTGGCCGGATGTTCAACGACATCCTCGGCGGCCAGATCTCCTGGCTGATCCCCTTCGCGGGCATCGCGCTCGTCGGCGGCCTGGTGCTGGCCGGCCGCGCCCCGCGCACCGACCTCACCCGCGCCGCACTCGTCCTGTGGGGCGGCTGGACACTGCTGCACTACCTGACCTTCGCGATGGCCGAAGGCACGATGCACCCCTACTACACGACCGCGCTCGCCCCCGGCATCGCGGCGCTGTGCGGAGCCGGCGGTGTCATGCTGCTGCGCGCCTTCCGCGCCGACAAGCGGTGGGCGTGGGTGCTCCCCCTCGCCCTGGCGGTCACCGGCATCTGGTCCGTGGTCCTGCTGCGCCGGTCCTCCGACTGGAACAGCTGGCTGTGGCCGACGATCGCGGTGGTCATGGCGTCGGCGATCGCGGGCCTGCTCGTCTTCCGCTCCGCGGGCTCCGGCAACCGGGCGCGGCTGCTCGCGGCCTCCGTGGCCGCCGCGGTCCTCGCGTCGGTCGCCGGTCCGGCCGCGTACGCGGCGTCTTCGGTCTCCGGGTCGGGCGGCGGCATGGGCGGTTCGAACCCGACCGCCGGGCCCACCACCGGCGGCGGCATGGGCGGTCCCGGCGGGGGCGGCGGCCGGGGCGGCTTCGGCGGCGGGAACGCCGGCGGACCCGGAAACGGCGAGGCGCCCGGCGGCAACCAGCAGGCCGGCCAGACGGGTTCGGCTGCCGGCGGCGGTGCGCCCTCCGGCGCACCGGGTGGCGGGAACGGTTCGTTCCCCGGTGGCGGTCAGCAGGGCGGCGGCGAGACCGGTACGCCCCCGACCGGGACCGGCGGC